>CAZSKA010000159.1:0-9389 GCA_964607315.1 uncultured Saprospiraceae bacterium
ATATGAAGTTAGTTTGTCCATGCTTATTCAGTAAATTGTGAAAATTTGCGACATATAACTTTAAGAATCAACAAAAATTTAATACTAGTCGTATATTTGCGCAAAATTTAAAATATCGAATGAGTAAGAGACTTATTTACTTAGATAACAACGCTACTACACCTTGTGACCCAAGAGTTGTAGATGCAATGGTACCATACTTTTATGATCTGCATGGAAATGCTGCTTCGAGAAGTCACCCTTTTGGTTGGAGAAGCGAAGAAGCTGTTGACTATGCGAGAGAGCAAGTTGCAAATCTAATTCAAGTTGATCCCAAAGAAATCATTTTTACTTCTGGAGCAACAGAATCTGATAACTTAGCTTTGAAAGGAGTGTTTGAAATGTATTCTAGAAAAGGAAATCATATCATCACACTAACAACAGAACATAAAGCAGTTCTTGATTCTTGTAAAAAGATTGAGAAAATGGGTGGTGATGTAACATATTTAAATGTTGATGGAAAAGGGAGAGTTAATCTTGAAGAACTAGAAGCTGCAATCACTGATAAGACAATTCTTATTTCTATCATGTGGGCTAATAATGAAACAGGGGTGATTCAGGACATGAAAGCTATCGGTGACATTTGCGCTAAACATGGTGTTTTATTCATGAGTGACGCAACGCAAGCTGTTGGTAAAATTCCAGTATTGCCTAAAGAAGTAGGTATCCACCTTATGGCATTCACTTCTCACAAAATGTACGGTCCTAAAGGAGTTGGTGCATTGTTTGTGAATAGAAAAAACCCTAGAGTAAAAGTAACTTCTCAAGTAGATGGAGGTGGTCATGAAAGAGGTATGAGATCTGGTACATTAAATGTTCCAGGAATTGTAGGATTCGGAAAAGCTGCTGAAATCGCAAGTAAAGAGATGCAAGTTGAAGCTGAAAGATTAGCTAAACTTAGAGATAAGCTAGAAAAAGCATTATGCGAACAACTAGAAGAATCTTATGTAAATGGCGATGTGGATAATAGAATGCCACACACTACAAATATCTCTTTTAAGCATGTAGAAGGTGAAGGATTGATGATGACTTTCAATCAAGAAATTGGAGTATCTTCTGGATCAGCATGTACCTCAGCAAGTTTGGAGCCATCTTATGTTTTGATAGCTCTTGGCCTAGGTGATGACCTTGCACACTCTTCTATTCGATTCAGTTTAGGTAGATTTACAACGGAAGAAGAAATCGACTATACGATTAATGAAATCGTAAGAGGTGTTAATCATATGAGAAACTTAAGTCCTATATGGGAGATGTACAAAGAAGGTGTAGATCTTGATTCCATAGAATGGGCTGAACATTAATTGAAACTATCTATAACATTATATTGTTATATTTGTAAACAAATAAAATAAATTTAAAATGGCGTACTCTCAAAAAGTTCTAGATCATTTCCAAAATCCTAAAAACGTAGGAACTCTTGATAAAAGTTCTAAAAATGTTGGTACTGGTTTAGTTGGTGCACCTGAATGTGGTGACGTAATGAGACTTCAGATCCAAGTTAACGACGATACAGGAGTTATAGAAGATGCAAAGTTTAAAACATTTGGTTGTGGTTCTGCAATCGCTTCTTCATCATTAGCAACAGAATGGCTAAAAGGTAAATCTATAGATGAAGCTTTAGCTATCGATAATATGGATATAGTGGAAGAGTTGGCATTGCCTCCAGTAAAAATTCACTGTTCAGTATTAGCTGAAGATGCAATAAAGGATGCAATCAAAGATTATAAAGAAAAAAATCAATAAAAATGTTATTTGTAGCTGATAGCGCAAAATCTAAAATTCACGAATTAGTTTCTGCCGAAAATCTTTCGGAAGACTTCTTTGTGCGTGTCTCTGTAACAAGCGGAGGATGCTCTGGACTGTCGTATGAAATGGATTTCGACAATGAAGAACAGCCAGAAGACCAGATTTTTGAGGATAACGATATTAAGGTGGTAACAGATCTTAAAAGTTTCCTTTATTTATGCAATACTACATTGGAATTCTCAGGAGGTCTGAACGGAAAAGGATTTTTCTTTAATAATCCTAATGCTAGTAGAACTTGCGGTTGTGGCGAATCATTTGCCGTATAGTTGATTAACTAAAGAAATGCGAAGCGGTGCAGCGAAAGTTGTATCGCTTTTTTTATGGCATCCATCTTGACTTCCTTTCGTCAGTCAATCTGCCCTACGTCCATGACTCCCTTTCGGTCGGTCCCTCGCTAAACACAATTGCTCTCCTCGGACTTCTGCTCCTTCGGATGGAATCATTCCCATCGGTGATGCATGTAATACAATTTGAACTATATTATACCAATTTAACTCCATAATGTCGCATTTCTTTTTACTTAATCTTTCAATTTCTTCCTTAAAAAGCCTCGCCGTAACTACTGTTATGCCTACGTTTTTTAACTCGAACTAGAAAAATTAAGTATCAAAATTTTATACGACATTTTGAAATTAAATTGGTATTATTTGTATGAAATCAAAAGCATATCTTTATCGGGCTTAAAAAATATTCATTTAATGAAACACCCTATATCTCTCCTTCTATGTTGTTTTTTTATAATTAATATCTCATCCAATGCACAAGATGATTTAAAAAATTATAAAGATTCTCCAATGATTAAAACAATAGAAGCTACTCACTTTATATCTTCTGACTATGCCTTTTATTATAAGCATGATAGTTTGTTAAATTCTAGCAGAAAAGGCTTGTTTTTAACTTTTATCCAAAAAGATCAAGACGCTTCATTACATATGCATGAATGGAATAATATTTTTTATAATGATTTACCACATCATTATTTTAATGAATCAAAACTTGAACAAGCCGCAAGAATCCTAGATCTCAAAACAGAAGATATATCACAGATTTATGAATTCTGGCCTAATGAACTTAGTTCTACTCAATATGAAGAGATTTACAATGCTGTTCATATTGATTTAGTTAAGATTTATGAAGTAAGTGAAGAGATGAAAAATAAATATGTAATTACACCTAATCCTTCATTTTGGACGTTTAGAACAACATTTGACTATCCATTGCTAGTTGATATTTTAAGCATATATGAAAGAAGTTTTGAGGCTTTTGAACTTGTTCATGATGATGTTGAATCTGCCTTAGAATATGGAATAATCATTTTTGATGCTCTTTGTAATCAACGAAATCCTGATAACACTTATTTTTATAATCAGCTAGTCTTAGACCAATCAGATGAACTGCCTGAAGAATTACAAAAGGAAATAAAAGATAAAGGCCTTGACTTTTACGATGGTCTTCCAATCTTTAATATGAATTCTTATGAATCTGATAAGCAAGAAGAATATAAGAGCATAATAAGTGAGAAGAGTGATGATTTAGATTTTGTCAAACGTGTTTTCACTAAATTACCTAATCCGCCTTTTTATATTATTCAAATCGATTAGAATAAAAAACATTTTTTTAAAATTTCCTGTTTTTTATTTGCTATTCTAGAATATTATGACATACCTTTGTGGAAATTATCATTCACCTTCTAAATAGGAAATGTTATGGATTTGCAGAATATACATATCGACTTTTGTGACCGCTAGTAGTAGGTAAACCTCCTATATTACTATATTCTGCCTGGTCATTCGATTAGGCTTTTTTTATGTTTATACTTATGGTTTTTTGATTTCTAATGATTTTCATTGGGGTAATCTACTACAGTTTTTCTGTCACTTTTTTTCATTTTAAATAATTGTTGCTGATGCTTTCAGTGACCCAATATTTTAATGCTTTATGGCAAATAAACTTAGAAGCAAAGACTTCAAAAATATAGGAATTAATTCCAATCAACTCATCTCGATTGCAATGTCAATCTTGAAGAAAAAGAAATTTAAAAAATACACCATTGAAATGAAACTTGAATTGATACAGAAAGTAAAAAAATCACCAGAAGAATACTTGGATGATGACATACTAACTGTATTAGCCAGAGAATTTTATGAACCTACTTCTATAATTGAAGAAGAAATTAAACTACATGATGAAGAAATAGAACTTAATGTTTTTGGAAGACCATTAATAAAAAGTAATGCTTACTTGCAGATGAAACAAGCAATGAAATTACCTGTAGTTACTGGTGGAGCATTAATGCCTGATAGCCACTTAGGTTATGGACTTCCTATAGGTGCTGCACTTGCCACAACTTATGAAGTCATTCCATATGCAATTGGCATGGATATAGGTTGTAGAATGAGCCTTACTTTATATGATGTTACAGAGCGATTTTTTAAAATGCACGAGCATAAGTTTAAGCAATCCATTCTGGACAATACAGCCTTTGGACTTTCCAAGGTGGTTAATATAAGTCAAGAACATCCATTTTTAGATAGAGAAGAATTGAATGAGACTTCTTTTTTGAAGAAATTAAAAGGAAAGGCAGCAAAACAGTTGGGTTCTTCAGGTTCTGGTAATCACTTTGTGGAATGGGGAATTGTAGAAATTGATCATTCTTATGATTTAGGAATTTCACCTGGGAAGTATATAGGATTACTGGCGCATTCTGGATCAAGAGGATTTGGAGCTAGTATTGCAAAGCATTATTCTGACATAGCGAAGAATAAATCTTCTTTACCTTTTAATATGAGACATTTAGCTTGGCTAAATCTCGATAAAGATGATGGAAAAGAATATTGGCTTTCTATGAATTTAGCAGGGGATTATGCCAAAGCTTGTCACGATCAAATCCATAAAAATGTGACCAAATCTTTGGGCTTAAAGCCCATTCTAAAAATAGAAAACCATCACAATTTTGCTTGGAAAGAAATGATCAATGGCAAAGAAAGAATTGTACATCGGAAGGGTTCTACACCTGCTGCTAAAGGAGCTTATGGGATTATTCCCGGTTCTATGACTGATCCTGGATTTATAGTAAGAGGAAAGGGTAATGAGAAAGCACTTCATTCTGCCTCACATGGAGCAGGGCGCAAATACAGTAGAAAAGAAACGATTTCAAAAAACACGAAAAGTGAAATGAGAAAAAACCTGAGATCAAAAGGTGTGACGCTGTTAGGTGGAGCATTAGATGAATCACCTTTTGCTTATAAAAGCCTTGAAATGGTTATGTCTTTTCAAGAAGAATTAGTTGATAAAGTAGGGAAGTTTTACCCTAAAATTGTAAGAATGGATAGAGATAAATAATATGAAAAAGTATAAATATATTTTATTTACTGCAGGTCGTGGACCTGTAGAATGCAGCATGGCTGTTCATGGAATTCAACGCAAGTTTAAAAAGGAAATTGAACAATTTGAAATTGATTATTCTATTGTCAAGCAGAATCTTGGTCAAGTATATAATTCCATGGACACTATTGTTTTTAAGGTAGAAGATGTTCCATTTCTGAACAGCTGGCTGGGGACGATTCAATGGATTTGTAAAAGTCCAGTTCGTAAATTTCACAAAAGAAAGAATTGGTTTATTAAATGCTGTGAGCTAACGCCTCCAGATAGTAAGGAATCATTAGATGATGAGCTAATCATACAAACGTATAAGGCTTCTGGTCCGGGGGGACAACATAGAAATAAGGTGGAAACTGCTGTTCGAATTATTCACAAGAGTACAGGAATAATCGTAACGGCTTCAGAATCTCGTTCGAAATCTCAAAACCTAAAAGTTGCTCACTTAAAGATGGCTGAGAAGTTGAAGAATAGGCAACGAGAACTTGAAATGGAATATAATTTTAGTCAATGGGAGAATAAGATTGAAATAGAAAGAGGAAGCCCGGCAAAAGTATTTTATAGCGAAAAATTTATTGAGGTATGAGGAGACATCATAGAAAAATGATAATAAAAGAACGTATCAGCTTGGTGAAAAGACTTGAAAAAGAGCTTGATGAAATTAATGAAGCTCAGAGGAATCTGGGTTATGTTGTTTTAGACAAACCGATAAGAGATGGATATTATAAAACATTAAAGCTTCGAGATGATATCGCGCGGAATAAACAAGCGAAATATTTTGAAGAGATTCTTGATGCAGTGAAAGTAGAAGTTTGGGGTAGAGAAAAGAAATATGCGGATAGAAACTGGAAGAATTATTTTAAAAGGTCATATTACGCTTATTCTTCACAAGGGATAAAAAGATTAAATGTAAAGGAGTTTAATAAAATGTCAAATACAGTTTGCACTATATAGTTGTGGAAAATATTTCGAATATTAATTTTCTAAGTTTGAGTTAAAAAACGCAGGCATAACAGCGTTACGGCGAGGCTTTTTAACGAAAAAATTAGGAAATTAATTAGAAAGATTACCACAATTATATGGTTCAAATTGTATAAAACAGCAAAAAAGTATTTTGTTCCGGTAAGACAAAAATATTATTATGAGTACAATACATTTTATTCTTGTATACTACCGAGGTATTATTTTGTGAGCACATATCGAAAAGCATATATCACAAAGATTCGTATTACTTCCCCTGAATTAGAGAGTAGAGAAAAGGAAATAGAGAATAAGATAAGTCATCCTGATCTTAGAAAATACTCTATTTATTATAATGATCATCATAGATATTTTGATGTGTGTAATAGATCTTTAAGATTATACAATGATCGAAAATATCCTGGTTCATTTATTCAAGAAGAAGTTGATTTGTATTTTGTTAAAAGGATAGAATGAATTTAATGAATTGAAATTGAAGTGATTAAGACTAGATAAAGAATGTTGTCCGTATTTCAGGATGATAAATTTCATTCATTACGACGCTTTTTCCTTTGGGCTCCAGCCCAAAAATACCTAAGCTTTCTTTTCTCGATTTCTATCGGTAAAATCAAGAATGTTGCCCATCGCATAACAAGTTCTGCATCGAGGTTCATACTTGTCTTTTTCACCTAATACAACAGTATCGCGTTCTTCGCTCAGGCGATAACTATGTGTCGCTAAATTTCCACAATGAGGGCAAATGGCATGTACTTTTGTAATATATTCTGCAACGGAAAGCAAATGTGGCATGGGGCCAAAAGGCTTTCCTCGAAAGTCCATATCTAATCCTGCTATGATTATTCTAATACCTTTAAGAGCTAATTTTTCGCACACGTCGGGTAAATCTGGATCGAAAAACTGCGCTTCATCAATTGCAATAACCTTTACATCGGCGATATGATCCATCATATCCCAGCTATTCTCAATAGGAATGCCCTTTATTGCATTTTCATTGTGACTCACAACCTCTTCTTCGGAATATCTGATATCCGTTTTTGGTTTAAAAATCACAACTTTTTGATTGGCGAAATTAGCTCTGCGAACGCGACGAATTAACTCTTCCGTTTTACCTGAAAACATAGAACCACAGATCACCTCTATCCACCCGCTGCGTTGTCCTCGAAATGTTGGTTCTAAAAACATATAGATTATTTTTTAAAAGCGTAAATCTAATTATATTTTTACTTTACACATTAAGAAATCAATATCTTGTTGATTACTTATACTGAAATGGTACTATTTTTGCGTTACTAAGTGTATAAATATTGATGATGGATTATAAAAAGGCTAAAAAGCAACTCAAAAAGATTAAAACATTATTGGATTCTTTCGAATCACTTAATGAACCGATAACAGAAATGGAAGCGCGTTTATTAAGAAAATACGCTGACGAATTTAAAGCTATAGTGCCTCATCATGAAGAGGAAGAAATTGTTGCTACTCAACCTAAGGTTGAATCTGCTATCATCAATTTAAAGGGTGAGATTCAAGAAAAGGAATTACCTGAAGTAGTAGAAGATGTAGAAGTAAAAACTGATTTTGATGTTCCACCAATAGAGGATGTTCAGGAAGAACCTGTACTAGAAGAAGTAGAGGAAGTTGTTGTGGCAGAAGTGCCGCCTGTAGTGAAAGAGAAGGTAAAGAAAGCTAAAAAGACTGCTGCTAAAAAAATGCCACTTGTCGCAGAGCATGATGAAGAAGAAATAGGAGGGATTTCACTTTGGGAACCAGTAGAAATAACTGAATTATCGCAAAAACTAAGTTTTTCTCCCATTAAAAATATTTTTAAGGCAATAAGTCTAAACGAGAGAATATTTACTCAAACTGAACTATTCAATGGAGATAATCTAAGTTTTAGAGCAACTATAGAGAAAATAGAATCTTTAACTTCTTTTGAAGAAGCAAGTAAGCTATTAAAAACAGGTGTTGCAGCTGAGAATAATTGGGAAGATCCTAAAAAAATTAAAAAGGCGAAAGAATTTATGCGCCTTGTACAAAGACGTTTTTTATAGCAAATTAGAACTGATTGTCGATTGAATGTGTTTAATGTGCAAGCACGTTAAATGCCATTTATGAGTACGAAATCGAATATTTTTCAAGACCTTTTCAAAGCTTTCAAAGTTCCATTTCTTTTAGTTGGAATTCTTTGGTTAGTGCAACTTTGGGTTGTTTCATTCGAAATTAATGTAATTCAATATGCTCTGGTTCCTCGACGTACATTTGGTTTATGGGGAATTCTAAGTTCTCCTTTTTTTCACAGTGATTGGGGGCATCTATTCAATAACACTTTTCCTTTATTAGTTTCAGGTTCTATGATGTATTATTTCTATAGGAAATCTGCATTACCTTCTATTGTTATCATACATTTGATGACAGGATTAGCTGTGTGGCTATTTGGTCATCATGGATATCATATAGGTGCGAGTGGAGTGGCATATGGTATGGTTTCATTCATATTTTGGAGTGGTATTTTTAGAAGAGAAGTTGAAGCGATTATTCTCGCATTGATAATTGTTATTTTATATAGTGGTATGATTGTAGGGGTTTTTCCTGATGAACCAGGCATAAGCTGGGAATCTCATTTGTTTGGAGCTTTGATGGGATTATTCACAGCTATTTTGTTTATGGGGGTGGATAAGAAAATAAAGGAGGATTCAAATTATAATGAGGGAATTCCGGAGTATTATTTCTCGAGAGATGTTTTTGAAAAAACAAAAGCACAAAGATTAGAAGAATTACGCATTCAACAATTTATGCAACAACAAGCAAAGATGGAGGCAATGAGACGCCAGCAAAGAGCCAATGAACAGGGTGAAAATGACGCTTAACGTTTTTGGGCTTAAAGCCCAAAAAAATGAAAATATGCCATTATAAGGTTCAAATTATAATAATATTACTACTAGCAATACAAATTTCCTTCCTACTTTTTCAAGCTATTTTATCATTATTTGCCTAAATATAATTGGATTCAGAACTCCAGTTTAGTATTCAAAGTAAATGACCTTTTTGAGCTCCAATAAATGACTAATACCAATTTAATTTCAAAATGTCGTATAAAATTTTGATACTTAATTTTTCTAGTTCGAGTTAAAAAAAACGTAGGCATAACAGTAGTTATGGCGAGGCTTTTTAAGGAAGAAATTGAA
>CAZSKA010000160.1:0-9376 GCA_964607315.1 uncultured Saprospiraceae bacterium
ACGAATCGATTATCTGAGTCACTAATGCTAATCAACAAATTACATATTTAAAAAATCAGAACTGAATGACCCTGCGCCTGCGGGGGAAATATTATATTGAAATTATATTTATCTATTTTTATTAAAATAAATTCATTGATTATATTTAAATAACCACCTGCGTAATAAAATACTCATTCTTATAATTATCAGTATTCTATAAATGAAATGTAATAATAAACACCTACTTATATTTATAATATTCTTCACTTCATTTAAACTTTTCGGTCAAGAAAATAAACCAAACTATTCAACCTGTTTACTCTATGTCATACATAATGAAGAAATCTTAGAGGAAGTAAAAGAATTGTTTCCCGAATACACAAAAAAGCGAGACTAATACTTAAAATTGAAAGTTTCAAAAAAGATTGTTGCCTGCCCAATTTACAATTTCGCAAAATCATTCAATGAATCACATTTAGATAGTATTGTTGGATTAAAGGACGGTATGACTTCTAATCAATTTGAAGAAATGAATCATTTTGAAACTTATTCTTTAGATTTTTTACCATCACTCTTGCCAGAGTCAGATAGAAATCTTACAATTCGTTTCTCTGAAATAAAAGAAAATTATGTTGCACTAGAAATCCTTGACGAAAGGCTAAATATGGGATTTTATAGATTTGGAACGGTGTTACAAATTATATTGTACTTTGACGATGTTCCAATAATAAAAGGACATTATATGACCGGCATTATTTATAATTAACCCTTCCAAGTAAGCCCCAAAAAAAACTTATATCATTTCGAAAGTGAGCACGGGTTTTATACCTCTCTCTAAGCACTTTCACTATTATTTTCTTCTTTTATTGAAGCCGAAGCCGAAGGCCGGTCACTGAGCGGAGTCGAAGTGCTGCGCACTATATAAAGCGGTCGCTCCTTCACATTATTTCCTATCCTACTTATATACTCTCCTATGATTCCTATTCCAATCATCTGAACTCCTCCTATAAATAATATAGATATCATTATACTTGACCAACCTTGAACCGTACTCTCAAAAAACAACCATGAAACAATCGTGTAGATAATTAAAAGTAAAGTCAAAATAAATACGAAAACTCCCATGCCGAAAACAAACTTCAATGGCGCATCACTAAATGCAGTAATGCCATCTATGGCGAATCTCAACATCTTTTTAAATGGATATCCTGTTTCTCCAGCATGTCGCTCGTCTCTGTCAAATTCTACATATGTTTGTCGGAATCCTATCCAACTAATCTGACCACGTAAAAATTTATTTTTCTCTGGCATTTCTCGTAAGACTTCCACTATTCGGAAATCCATCATTCGGAAATCTCCGGTATTTAGTGGAATATCAATACTCGTAATAGAACTCAATATTTTATAAAATGCCGATGCTGTCAATTTCTTAAAAATCGATTCCCCTTTTCTAGATCGCCTTTGTGCATAAACCACCTCAAAACCCTCATCCATCTTCTTTGCCATATCCAATATCAACTCTGGTGGATCCTGCAAGTCTGCATCTATAATTACCACTCTTTTCCCAACACAATAATCTAAGCCCGCAGATACAGCTATCTGATGACCAAAATTTCGACTGAAATCAATATATCTTACATTGGAATTTTGGGCGGAAAGCCCCTTTATTAAATCGATGGATTTATCAACACTTCCGTCATTTACAAACAAATATTCAGCCGTTCCACCCAATTGATTCATTACACCTGTAAGGCGTTCATAAAGCAAATGAATATTCTCTTCTTCGTTATATATTGGAATGATGACTGAATAATCCATGGCGCAAAGATATGTTTTTGAGTTTAGTTTTTTCTACCTAACAAAAAGCCAAAAACTGAACCACAAATACCTCCTATAATATGTGCCGCCTGACTAACATTATCTTCTTGAAAAGTATGAATAACTTCCTTTCCCACGAATAACAAGGCAACTAAAATAAAGGTCAATGGAATTTTACCATCCTTCACATTTGTAAAACTTACTAATAATATCAGCATAAAAACAATTCCACTCGCTCCTAACAATCCCGTGCTGAAAAAAGCCATATTTATCACAGCAGTAAGAACAGCCGTGATTCCTATCATCATTAATGTTTTATTACTTCCATATTTTTCTTCTACTATAGGACCAAGCAGTAAAATAAAGGTCATATTTCCTAATAAATGATCAATACTACCATGACCAATCACATGAGAAAACATAGAAAAAATTACAGTAGGATGCGCACTAAACTGAGTTCCCACAGCAAAATACTCCATGATTCCTCCTAAAAAAGAATCTGCAAAAAATACTGCTGTACAGATCAGCGCAAATGTCAAAATAACGGGTGCATTATATGAAATCTTCATTTTAACTCTTTTTATTTGTTGAAACAGGTGCCACAAAATCCTCTATCGACTTATAAATAGCCGACTGAATCCTCGGGCGATAATTCTCCTTCCCAAATTTATTATTTTCCATCGTAGGAAAGGTCCTATTACTTAACAGAATATATACCAAGTTGTGTTCCGGGTCGACGAATGCACAAGTTCCTGTAAATCCTAGATGCCCAAATGTAGAAACGGAAGCATATTCACTCATATTTTCATATTTCGATAAATTTAGCTGCTTCATATCAAAACCGATTCCTCGTCGAGTCGAATACTTATATCTGGTTGTAAATTCATGAACCGTCTGCGGTTTCAGAAAAGTCCTTCCACCATAATCTCCTCCATTCAATAACATCTGCATGAGAATTGCCAAATCATGTGAAGTACTAAATAAACCCGCATGCCCAGCAACACCTCCCAGCATCGCTGCACCCATATCATGCACATGGCCATGAATCAACTGATTTCTAAAATACGCATCTTTTTCAGAAGGAACAATTTCATTCAATTCATATTTCCCTTTGGGCTTAAAGCCCGTCCTATTCATCCCCAATGGACTATAAAAATTCTGCTCAGAATAAGTATCCAGCGTCTGTCCACTTAATCGCTCTATCGTTTGACCCGCAAAATAAAATCCTAAATCACTATATCTATATTTCTTGCTGTCTCGTAAATCCGACGCTAAAATTCGACTCCAAATCGTATCAGGATAATCAAATCTCAAGTATAAATTATTCGCTACCTGAATATTAAACGAATCCGACTCTGTCTGCCTATAGTATTTATCTAGCACCTTACGTTTTTTAGAAGTCGCATCTATGGTGTTGACATAAAATGGAATCCACGCCGCCAAACCTGCATGATGCGTCATCATTTCTCTTAATGTCAAATCCTTCTTATTCGTAGTGTCTAATTCAGAAATATAAGAAGTTACCGTCTTGTCGAGATCTACTTTTCCTTCCTCATATAAATCCATAATAGAAACGGTAGACGCTGCAATTTTTGTAATAGATGCCACATCGTAAATGTCATCAATTTGCACTTCGGATTTCCCATCATAAGTATGTTTTCCATAGGCTTTGTGCCAAACTATTTTACCATCTTTTGCTACTAAAACCTGACATCCAGGAGCCGCTTTTTTCTTTATCATCTCCTCCACAATTCCATCAATCAACTGCAGTGAATCCAGTTTCATTCCCACTTCTATCGGCAAAGCATAACCTAAGCGACCTATAGTTTCTCTTTGAACACCTTCGCCATATTTATATTTTCCTACCGAAACAGGAAGTCGTCCTCTGATATCTTCTGCCCCAAATATTGCTTGTGCAGTGCGGTCTTGCATAGTGGAATCTTCCGTATATGAAACGATGATCTCATCGTGATTTTGAAAGTAAGTTAATGCATAAGGCGATCCGAATAATACTAAAACAACATCGGTTTCTGCTGATAATTTATCTATAAAGGTGCGGGTATTTTGGCTTACCCCAAATTGTTTCCTTTCATATTTGCTCATATCATGAAGGGAAATAATTACTCGATCGTATTTTTTTAATTTGTCTATCGTTCCATTCAATCCCATATTGCTTAAATCTTTGCTTGACTGGAAATGATCTATTTTAGTGTATGCGTCTAATCGCTCTTGAAACTGCGTTTTTCCCTTTGCTCCTATGGCGATACTGGCATAAGTTACGGTATTAATTTCCACGAAAGGAACCAAGTTTTTTTCATCCGTTACTAAGGTTATGGCTTCCGCCAAAAGTTTACTCTTCAGGCTTAATCCTTTAGGAGTCATTAGGTCTTTGTAGATGTCATTTATTACAATTCTTGGTTTGTAATTCAATCCATGCTCAAATTTCTTTCTTAGAATTCTGGAAACACTTGCATCAATCTGGTCTTCTTGAATAAAGCCTTCATCAACATATCTTTTGATTGCTTTGATCGCAACGACTGCATCTCGAGGTAAACAGATGATATCATTTCCGGCAAGAATAGCTTCTGCTTCTGCAACGCCGGGAGGAAAATGCTTCGTTACTCCTTCCATTTCCATTCCATCCGTAATTACTAATCCGTCGAAACCCATGCTATCTCTCAAGATTGTTGTCACTGTTTTTTGGGAAAGAGATGTTGGTCTATTTGCTCTACTATCCAATACAGGAACACTTAAATGTGCCACCATGATACTGCTTATTCCTTTATCAATCATTAGTTGGAAAGGATACATTTCTAAGCTATCCAGTCTGTCTCTTTTGAAATTAAGAACAGGTAAATCATAATGACTGTCAACATCTGTGTCGCCATGTCCAGGAAAATGTTTGGCGCAAGCCATCACTCCTGCGTCTTCCATACCACGTGCATATTGGAATGCTTTAGCAGATACATTTTCTTTATCTTCTCCAAAAGATCGATTATTAATTACTGGGTTAGCAGGATTATTATTTACATCGACAACAGGAGCAAAATTCAGATGCACACCAATTCTTTTGAGATCATAAGCGACCTGTTTTCCCATTTCGTAAATCAATTGATTATCAGAAATAGCACCCAGTGTTAATTGCCTTGGATAACTTACCACATCTTTTTTGAAACGCATCCCTAATCCCCATTCACCATCTATTGCAACAAGTAAAGGAATGTCAGCTAAGCCTTGGTATGTATTCGTTAATTCTGCTTGTTTTTTTGGTGTACCTTGGAAAAAGCACAGGGAACCTACATGGTGTTCTTTGACAAGTTTTTTTACATAATCGATGTGATCTTGTCCTTTATCTGAATGAGCCCGGACCATCATTAGTTGCCCTATCTTCTCATCCAAGCTCATTTCATTTAATTTCTCCGTAACCCACGCTTCCTTTGGATCCATTGCAGCAGCCTGAGCTACCTGAGCCTTTGGGCCCTGAGCCCAAATAAAAAACATACAAATAAAAGCTAAACTAAATCTCATTTCCTTACTTTTTCCTGAAAAGATGGATCAATCTGAATCGCCTTCTGGTGATTAATTTGTCCTTTTTCAGCATCTCCAAAATTATAATACGCATTTCCTAAATTAAAATATGCAAATGCTTCATTTGGTCTTTGTTTTACTGCTTCTTCAAAAAATCTCACCGCTTCAGCAAGATTTCCACCAATCCCATTACTCACTCCCAGCAATCGGAGCGTCTCGTAATCATTAGGTTTTAGCTTATAGGCTTCATTAAGATAAGCGATTGAAGTTTGTAAATCACTCTGTTTTTCGCCAAAAAATCTCCCTCCGTCTCTATAAGCAATGTGTAAATTATTCAATCCGCTCTGGTTTTCTGGTTGCAAACGAAGCAATTTGTTATAATTTTCTATAGCTATAACATATTGATCGAGGTATTGATGATTATTCCCCATAATTAAATACGCATTCGCATAATTAGGATGAATTTTAAGCGCCTGATTTAAATATTCATTGGATTGGTTGATCATGTTAATTTTCTCTTGGCCTTCTTCCATACCAGCAGCTTTAGTGGAAAGAGCACCGCCAGCTGCATGTAGGGCTTTTGCACTATTTTTAGAGACTTTCACATCTGTTGTAAAAAGAGTGAAATTATCTTGCCAAACCATTGATCTAGTTATCGTTTTTAGAGAGAACAATAAGGTAATTATAAGCATAAGGCCCATAATGATTTGGCTTGCGCTTCGCTTGCCCAAAGGACCTGCCAATACACAAACTAAAGCAAAAAGAAAACCAAAGGAAGGAAGGAACAAAAAGCGTTCACTAATATTCGTTCCTATATTAAAAACGATGTTGGACATAAGGAATAAAAATCCAAAATAGAATATAATTCCAAAGACCCAAGCGCGCCGTTTTAGCAAACCGAAAATAGACAAAACACCTAATCCAACATGTAATAGCAAACTGCCGATTACTCTAATATCGGCAAAGGATTTTATGCTAAAGAAATACGGATAATAATCAGATGTGAGTGGGTGAGGAAACAACATCAACTGAATATATTTTCCCAAATTAAAAATGATTGTTGCCCATTTTTCTGCTGCTGAAAATGCAATTAATTTTCCCGCTTCATACTTTAGGAATGGATTATTCATTAACTCCATACTTTCTTGGGCGATCGCATTACTTAATATTCCTTGCCGTTTTACAAGGTAAATGATCGAAGATAATGCAAGAATTCCTGAACCAATATAAAGCTTCTTAACATGGGGATGTTTCGAATAAAATAAATAAATAGTGATAGGAATAAGAGGTATAAAAACTAAAGCATGTTCTTTCGAAAAATAACTAATCAACATACATAGACTTGCTAATACATAATTCAGGACATTCTGTTTTCGCAGCAGAAGAATGCACATAGCTAATACCCCGAACAAGCCAACCATAAGTTCGTCTCTTCCTTTTACGTTTGCCACCACTTCGGTATGAATGGGATGTGCCGTAAAAAGTAAAAGAATACAAAATGCGATGATGTGATGATTTCCTTTGAATGTTGTTCTGGATAATAAATCACTAGTAAGCAGATACAACAGAATACAGAGTAAACTGTAGAGTAGCACATTAATTAGATGACTCATAAACGCCTTTTCACCCCATAGAGATTTCTCTAACGCAAAGGTAATAAGGGAGGCTGGTCTATATCTACCACCTTGAACCAGAGCATCTTTTCCTTCTACTTTGAAAAAGCCAAGAAACGTGTCGTTATTTAAAATATCTGGTATTCCTTTTATCCCTTGAAGAACGAATTGATTATCGGTGAAAACTATTGCATCGTCTTGAGCATAATCAAATCCAATAGAGGGACTATAAAGCAAAAATGCTAATAGTCCAATGATCACTACATGAGCTTTGGAGCTTGATATAAGATTCTTCAAGATTAAACTGATTATTATTACAGTAAATATAACACATTTTAATAATATGTAGTCTGTTATACTACCTGTATTTTAAGTACAACAATTATGTTTAACTCACTTATATCACTAAACTATGAGAATACAGGAAATAAATTAAACTTTCAGTTAGGTGGAAACGAATTATAAATTATAGAAATTGCCAACATTACTTAGATGTTTTATAAGCATGAAATCTCGTAATTTAAGAAGGGTATAAACGGATAGAAGCCGGAAATTAAACATGAATTTATGAGAAATTATTAAAAACTTGTTAAGGATTAAACCTATCAAAGTTGCTTAAGTCATACCAACGAACCTTTTAAATATTTTAATTATGAAAACATCAATCAAATTATTTGCCTTAATCGCTACTCTTTTCATTGCATCTTCATTTACAATTCCAAAGAACAAAGTGAACAACTGGACAAAACTAGGTTCTAAAAAAGTATCTTATAAACTGGATAGAGATGTTATAAGGGTAGGAGCAACCGACGGAAGATTTACTAAATTAAAAGTGCAAGTCAAGGGAGGTGCATTGAATATGCATAAAATGGTGGTAGAATATGGTAATGGAACAAAAGACAACATTCCTTTAAGACAAGACTTCAAAAACAACGGAACAAGAATTATTGACTTGGAAGGGAATAAGCGAGTTATTAAAGATATTACTATCTTTTACGACACTAAAAACCGCTCTAGAAGAAGAGCAACAGTCCATGTATTTGGAAAAAGATAAAAATTTAACAATTGTTAAAAGTGAGGGGTCTAACTTATAGTTAGGTCCTTTTTTTCGTTTATGCTAAACACAAAACTCTATACAGACAATAACTAATTTAAACATGAATCATAAATGTTGATACTGAAAAAAATTATTACTTTTAAAGTATAACGAAAATCACCGCTTATGAAAAATTTAGTTTTACTTATCAGTTTACTAAGTCTATCTGGTTGTATAAGTCAAAAAAATCTAGTGCAGACAGAAAAGGAAATTGAGGCAGAAAGGATAGTACAGTCAATTGCTTGGGAAAACCTTTTATTCAAAACTTTGTGTCTAGAAAATACTTCTGCACTTATTAACACACGAATTGTTGATGTAATTGATGATGATCCAAATTATCTGACAAAAGAAGATAAAACTTACATTAAGAAAAACACACCAGATAAAACTATAAAATGGAGTGAAAAACTAACTCTAGACTTTAAAAAGAATTGCAAATACAGCATGTATATTTCATATCCTATATTCTATAGAAACAATTCGCTTGCATTAGTATCTCAATCTCGTAACGGATGTGGATCAATAGATATTTATGAAAAAAAAGGAAATCATTGGGTTAGTAAGAAGAATCTTGCTACATGGCTTGGATGTTAAAGAACAGTGATGAAAACAAGATTAATAAAATGATTGGACTAATTATAAGAGAAGAAGATTGTGAAAAATACAAAGATGCTGAAGAAATTGAAATTGATGATGATATTAACTTTATTGTAGACCTTTCACAATTTACGAACATAACATCACTTATATTACAAACAAGAAATTTTAAGAACTTAAAGTCATTAAAAAATCTAACTTCTTTGGCAATAAGAGGTCTGAAATATAAAGATATAGATTTAGGAATAAATCCCTTAGAATACCTTTCTATTTCATACTGTGATATCGAAACTTTAGACTTTTTAATGGAGTATCGAGACATCAAGGAAATAAAACTTAATTATCTAAGAAATTTAAAAGATATATCGATGCTAAGTAATTTTTCTAGTTCATTGATTAACCTTGACATAATTTCCTGCAAGAATTTACATAACATTCAAAATTCTTTAAAATCCTTAATAAACTTAAAAAGAATTACTTTCATGAATTTAGAATTAGACACGCTTTCATGGATTAAACAACTGAAGCATTTGAAGGGGCTTGTTATAATAGAATCGAATATAAGGGATGGTGATATTGCCCCAGCAAAAGACATTGAATATGTTGCAATAGATAACAAACGTCATTACAATTATCATTTTAATGATAAAACAAGAAAAATAGAACCAAGAACTGTAAATAATAATCAAAGAAAAAAACCCACTAAAACTATATCCTTAAATCATTTTGGAAAGATTAATCT
>CAZSKA010000161.1:0-9331 GCA_964607315.1 uncultured Saprospiraceae bacterium
AACAATACAGATGGCTAGCTAGGGCTTAGCAACAGGAAAGCTGTATCATTTGGATATATGTATAGCAGCCAGCCTCTCTGACCAGGATTATCCCATGGCAGCTCAACGTGTAAATGAGAATGCTCGAGCCCGATCGAACCGGTATATAAATCCCGTCTAGGTAGGCGGACGCGTATCGAATATAATACTTTATATGCTTTAGATGTTAAAAATAATATGGAAGACGTAATTTTAAAAATGAGAGAACATTATTTTAAGAATGAATCACTTTTAAATGAACCTTCAAAATTTTTATATTTTTGGCAAAATGCGATTTACCATTTTAATTTGGCCCAATATTCTGAAGCCCTTGATTGGATTGACTTAGTTCAAAATACCAAGAGTGATTTCAGAGAAGATATTCAAACTTTATCGAGAACTCTTCTTCTAATTATTCATTTTGAACTTGGGAATAAATATTTTTTAGATTCTTGTTTAAATTCTACATACAGATTCTTAAAAAAGAAAAATCACTTCTATGATATTGAAAAATTAATTTTTCAATTTATTAAAAAGATCAATCGAACCTTAACTAGTAATTCGACCAACATTAGAAAACAATTTATGTTATTGCATGGAGACCTGCAGTCATTGATTGGTAATAGTAGAAGTCATTTATCTTTTAGAAGTGTAAATTTTGTCCAATGGGTCGAAAGCCATATTTAAAGTTGTATTATTCCTATCATTAATCATCTTCCAATACACATCATAAAATTCTTTTTTGTTTGAATCTAGATCTTTAAATCCGCATTATACAATAGAAAAAGCTAATTGATGAGTTAAAAATGCAGAACGTATACTAGCAAACCTCAATTCGTATAAAGGCATAAAAAGAACTAAGCTTTTCTCATAGCTTTAATTTTATAAATGAATTTTATTTTATCAAATAGATCTCTTTTTCAATTATCATCTTGTTTAACTTCGGTAACAAATCATCAGATACTTTTTCGTATTTCTTTAATTCTATATTAATTAATTCAACGAGTTCATCTCTTACTTTGGTTGCTTGAGAAGTAGGAGGGAAGTCTTCGCTTCCCATTTGGGTTAAAGAATTTAGATGTGCTAATTTATTTGTTAATCTGATAGGGAAATTAAGAGGATCTTGTCCTGATCTATTTTTTGTTTGATATAGGTTTTTCTCTACCTCAGACGATATAGAATCTATTTCAGAGATTAGATTCTGAACATCTTCATCCTCTACTTTTGATAGTAGTTTGTTTATTCTACTTCTTGTGGAACGTATATCAATGATAGTTTTATGAGCTTCATCTACCTTGTCATTAATAGATTTTACAAAGCTATATTGACTAAGAATATCCTCTTTGCTGCCTTCGCTTTTTGGGCTCATTAATAAATTGAACTCCTTAGGCGTAATCTTTCCGTTATGCTCCACTAACACCTGATGTATCCCTGGAACAGATTTGGGGCCACCCAAATTTCCCCACCACAATATCATACCATCAAAATCTCTTGCTCCCGGATAAGATAAATTCCAATTAAAAACATTACTCCCTTCTTCTGGATTCAGTTTATACTTCTTATCTTCATGGTAAGTAGAGTACATAACCGTGTCTAAATTAGGGTTTATAATGGTGATAGAAAGTGAATCTTTCTTCTTATCCCATGAATCAAGGTGATAGAACATATCCATTCCAGGAGATTTGTTTGTGCCTGCACCTCTTGGATTACTAGATCGTGAACCTTTATATCGATAAGCTGGTGATATATCGTAGAATATGTTTCCAGATTTCGCACCACTTGTAGCAGATCTGAATAACTCTAAATAATCATAAACCCAAATTCCTCTACCTTGAGTTGATACAACCAAATCATTATCTTTAACAGCGAGATCCGTTATTGGTACAATTGGCAAATTAAACTCAAATTTATTCCACGAACTACCTCCATTATTTGAATAATATAAGCCTGTTTCTGTTCCAGCATATAAGAAAGATGCGTTGTTTTTATCTTCTCTAATGACACGCGTAAAATGCTCATTATTAATGCCATTAGTGATTTTAGTCCATGACTTTCCGTAATCAGACGTCTTATATAAATAAGGAGCGAAGTCTCCATTTTTATAATTAGTTGCAGCCAGGTATGCCATTCCTTTTGTATGATTAGACGCTTCTATAGAATTGATTTGAATCCATTCAGGAAGCCCTCTTGGTGTTACCTTTGTCCAGCTTTTTCCATCATCAGTTGTAATGTGCACTAAGCCATCATCAGTTCCTATCCATAGAACGCCCGCTTCAACAGGAGATTCAGCTGCTGCAAAAATTGTACAATAGTATTCAACTCCAGTATTGTCTTGAGTAATTGGCCCTCCACTAGAAACTAATTTACTAGCTTCATTTCTAGTTAAATCATCGCTGACAGTTTTCCAACTTTGACCTTCATCTTCCGTGTAGTGAACATGGTTAGAGAAAGCATATAATCTATTTTTATTATGCTGCGAAAATACGATAGGGAAATTCCATTGGAATCTATATTTCATACCCTCAGCACCGTATCCCATAGGATTGTCTGGCCACACGTTGATTGCTCTGCTACTTCCTGTTCTATGATTCTTTCTTGTTAAGAATCCGCCATATGAACCTCCATAAACTATGTCATTATCTTTTGGGTCAATAGCAATGTGAGCAGATTCTCCACCCGCGGTGCTTTCCCAATCATCTTCGCCTATAGAACTGCCATTGCTTCGGCTATTGATTCTTACCGTACTGTTATCTTGCTGAGCGGCATAGATTCTGTAAGGAAAATGATCATCTGTGGTCACTCTGTAAAATTGGGCAGTTGGTTGGTTGTGATAAGTTGACCATAGATTTCCACCATCATATGAAACTTGCGCACCTCCGTCATCTCCTATAATAAGTCGTTGATTGTTGTCTGGGTCGATCCAAAGGTCATGATGGTCTCCATGTGGCGCTCTATTTCTTTCAAATGATCTGCCACCATCGGTGGATTTATGGTAAGCTACATTTACTACGTATACTGTGTTTTCATCTTTTGTGTCAGCGTATAGCCTAGTATAATACCATGCTCTTTGGCGTAATTTTCTTTCGTCATTTCTTTTTTGCCATGTTTCGCCTCCATCAGAAGATACGTATAAGCCGCCTTTTTCGTTTTCAATTAAAGCATATATTTTTTCAGAGTTACCATATGCAACTGCAACACCACTAATTCCCCAAGTTCCTGTTGGTAATCCTTTATTTCCTGTGATTTTATTCCATGTTTCTCCATAATCTGTACTTTTCCATAAGTCACTTCCTTCACCACCACTTGAAAGCGAGTAGGGGGTTCTCCTAATATTCCATGTACTTGCAAATAAAATTCTAGGATTGTTAGGATCAATAACTAAATCAACAGCACCTGCACTAGAATTGGCGAAAAGTACCTTTTTCCAGTTCTTCCCACCGTCGATACTTTTATAAACACCTCTTTCCTGCGTATCTTTATAAAGGTCACCCATTACTGCTGCCCAAATTATATCAGAATTTTCAGGATGAATCCTAATTCTTGAAATATGTCTTGATTTTGGAAGCCCCATGAATTCCCACGTTTTTCCAGCATTTACAGTCTTCCAAACACCATAACCATAACTTACATTTCCTCTTACTGTCTTTTCACCGCCCCCGACATAAATTACATTAGGGTCACTAGAAGCGACTGCAATGGAACCTACGGAACCACCAAAGTATCCATCTGAAATATTCTCCCAAGACCTTCCACCATCTTCCGTTTTCCATACACCACCACCTGTAGATCCAAAATAGAATAGATCGTTATTTCCTTCTACTCCGGTTACTGCACATGACCTTCCTCCTCTATATGGGCCGACTTCTCTAAATTCTGCTTTAGAGATTAAAGATTCTAAATCTTGGGCGAATGCAGTGCTTATAGAAAGGAAAAAGAGAAAGAATAGCTTACTGATGTTTGAAAGGGAAAGTTTCATTTTTTGAAGTTTTGTTTCGAACTGCAATATAATAAATGAAGAGTAATTAATTTATTGGTGGGAGTAGAATTTAGAGTTAATGTATGATAGTACCATATTAAGATAAAAAAAGCCTTAACTGAAAATGAATCGGTTAAGGCTTTGGGCTTTAAGCCCAAATATTTTGGAAGCAGATTATGTCAAGAATGGATAATCTTCCTGCACATAATTGTCTGTGTATAATTCTGATGGATCTGGATATTTTGATTCATCTGCGAATTTGTACGCCTCATCAATTTCTGCTTTTATGTCATTTTTGATTTTATCAATCTCTTTCTGTGTAGCAATTTTGTCTTTTACTATTCTTTCTTCTATTACGATTACAGGGTCTTTTGCTTTGTATTCGTTCAGCTCATCTTTTGATCTATATTTTGCTGGATCACTAACAGAGTGTCCTTTATATCTGTACGTTTTTATTTCAAGATAGTAAGGGCCTTTTCCTGCTCTAATATGTTTAGCTGCTTTTTCAAAAGCTTCATGAACTGCAACAGGATCCATGCCATCAACCGGCTCACTTGGCATATCAAATGCTGCACCAATTTTGTATAAATCTTCTACGTTACTTGTTCTCTGAACGGATGTTCCCATCGCATATCCATTATTTTCACAGATATACAAAACTGGTAATTTCCATGTCATCGCCATATTGAATGATTCGTAAAGAGCTCCTTGTCTCGCAGCACCATCACCAAACATTGTAACACAGAAATTATCTGTTCCTTTGTATTTTTCAGCGAATCCTATACCTGTACCAATGGGGATTTGGGCACCAACAATTCCATTTCCTCCAAAATAGTTATGCTCTTTAGAGAAAAAGTGCATTGATCCACCTTTACCTTTTACACATCCAGTTTCTTTACCGAATAATTCTGCCATACAACTGTTAGATGTCAAACCTCTTGAAAGAGCAACACCGTGTTGTCTGTATGCAGTTACAATAGGATCTTCTTTTCTGATTCCAGTTGCTAAACCGGCACCTATTGCTTCTTGACCAATGTATACGTGGCAGAAACCTCTTACTTTCTGTTGGCTATATGCCAAAAGCGTTTTTTCCTCAAATTTTCTGATCCTATACATCGTCTCAAACCAAGTCATCCAAGTCTTTTTTGGATACTTAGTTGTTTTTTTTCTTCCGCGTGTACTTTTCGTGCTCTTTTTAGCTTTTGTCACTACTTCTGCCATCTTTTTTAAATTTTTATCGTTTCAAGTTGTATTTTCGCCCTGAAAGCGGAGCAAATATGCGAATTTTATACCAATTAAACATGGGATGCAAATAACAAAATTACAAATTTTGAACTTCAAAAACTATGAAGATGTTCAATGTGACTTCCATCCTCATTTTAACTTAATCACAGGATTGAATGGAAAAGGTAAAACTAACCTCATAGATGCTATATATTATTTGGGCTTAACTCGCTCATATTTCAATCATGGTGATACACATAATTATCGGCATGATATGGATATGATGCGCATTGCTGGACAATTTAAAGACGGAAAGAAATCATTTGAAATAGCTGCTAAATTGGTTAAACGAAAATCGAAGATTTTTGAAAAGAATAAGAAAAAATACGACAAATTATCAGAACATATAGGTGTAATTCCTACAGTCATGATTGCTCCTAAAGATCAACAATTGATTTATGATGGTTCTGAGCAACGTAGAAGATTTCTAAACTCTACAATTTCACAAATTGATAAGAAGTATCTTAGCCATTTGATGGAGTATAATTATGTGTTGAGACAAAGAAATCAGTTGTTGAAGGATTTCGGAAAGAATCGTCATTTAGATATTTCATTATTAGAGATTTATGATAAAAACCTGGTATTGTCAGGCACTTATATACATCAAAGACGAAAGGAAGTAGTAGAAGAAATGATTCCTGTATTCAAGAAAATGTATGCTAAGATAAGTGGGAATAGTGAAATTTGTGATATCGAATATAGGAGTAAACTTTCTGATGCAGGACTAGATGAATTGTTGAGTGAAGCAAGAGAGAAAGATAAAATAATGCAGCGAACAACAGTGGGGATTCATAAAGATGACTTGAAGTTTTTCAATATGGAAAATGCCATAAGGTATGTGGGCTCGCAAGGACAGCAGAAATCATTTGTTATGGCTTTGAAACTTACTCAGTATATGATGTTGAATAAGTCTAAGAAAAAGAAACCTATTGTTTTATTAGATGATATATTTGATAAGTTAGATGGAACACGTGTTATGTTTTTAATCCGTTTGCTCCAAGAAATAGAAATTGGGCAGGTTTTTATTACAGATACGGAACTTGATCGACTAAAGTTGATATTTGAGGAACTAAAGTATGACTTTGCTTTATTTGAAGTAAAGGAAGATAAAGTGTTTAAATTAGGAATTACAGAGAATGAAGAAGCATCATGACCAACCAATAAATGAAGTACTAAAAGGTTTACTTAAGAAAGGACCTTTGAAGTCAGGTTATTACGATTCTCAGGTGAAAAGAATTTGGAAAGAGAAATTAGGTAAGATGATACTTGGTCATACCACATCAATTTTTTATGCTAAAGGAACAATTTATTTGAAGATTTCTTCAGCTCCTTTACGTCAAGAATTATTTATGGGTAAAGCCACTTTGGTAAAGCGTTTCAATGAAGAATTAGGTGAGAAAATAGTTAAAGAAGTAATTTTACAATAGGCTAAAATAAAATCATGGAAAAGCTTAATGAAAACTCTAAATACAAGGAAATCTTCACTTCAAAAGTCTCGTATGGATTTCGTTACTTCTATTACCCATTTATAATTACAGCTATTGTATTTATAATATTCATGGTTACTTTATTTTACGCTCTGGCAGACTCATCGAAAACTGTAAACCTTAGTATCTTAGGTTTGTCAGTCGTATTATTTCTTGTTGAATTAGTTTTACTTCGAGTTTTAGGATTGTATAGAACAGTTCGACTATTTTATTACGAGAAGAGTTTTATAGTACAAATTAGTGAAGCAAACAAAGTGCTCTTCGTTAAAGAGTTTGATAAAATTGAATATTGGTGGAATTACCAGAGTATTGATAAAGGAGAGGTATTGACACAAGAAGCTGAAGATAAAAATGCTGAAAATCAAAATAATCAGAAACGCTTCCAATTCTTGTTTTCTTTAGGTAAAAAGGATAAATCAGGAAAAAGCTTGCCGCGCACATTGTTTGTTAAATTGTTATTTCATGATGAAGAAGTGATTCTTTATGAAACTTTAGGATACTACGATGATATTCCTCATAACTTCCCTTATAGTGTGCAGATAAATAGTGTGCATGCAGAATCATATAAACTTGGGAAGTTTGTAGAACATATAGAAGCTATAATTGATTAGGGATTTGGGTTAAACCCAAAAAAAAGGCTAACCCAATTCGAATTGGATTAGCCATAATAAATCTTTATATGCTTTTTATTAAGCTTTGATATTTGGTAATTTCTTTTTACCCTTTGTTTTACTTGCTAGTTCTAGTGCTTTGTATGCATTGATTGCTCCACCTGAAACGCTTAAGCTAGAGAAGTCAACAACCTCATCTGTACCTGGCTTCTTAACTTTAATCTGTCTTTTGTTACTTGATTGTAAAATGATGTCCTTTACTTGCTCTGCAGTTAAAGAAGGATAGTAAGAACGAATCATAGCTGCTACACCAGCAACAACCGGAGATGCCATACTTGTACCTTGAAGATTAGTATATTCATTGTCAGGTATAGTTGCGTAAATAGCCATTCCTGGAGCAAATACATCAACATTGTTTTTACCGTAATTAGAGAAAGGAGCAACTGCATCTTCTCCGTCTTTCCAATTTAAAGCACCTACTTCGATCCAATTTTTAAACTCTTTGTCTTTTTTCCAGAATAAAACTTTCTTAGTGTAATTGTCATTAGGGAAGTTGTCAGTCGTGTCATTATCTTGAGAGCTATTTCCTGCAGCATGTACTAAAAGCACATCATTTTTTTCTGCATATTTGATAGCTTTTTCTACTACTTCTTCCTTCCAGCTGTAACCTTTACCGAAACTCATGTTTACTACTTGAGCTCCATTGTCAACTGCATAAATTATTGCATTTGCAACATCTTTATCTCTTTCATCACCATCTGGAACTGTTCTGATTGACATAATTCTAACATTATTTGCAACGCCATTCATTCCCACACCATTATCTCTTTCTGCACCTATAATACCAGCAACGTGTGTTCCGTGTAATGCATCAGGTCCCTCAACATCGCTGTTTCCATAACCTTTCTCATATTGATCAGCGTAGTTATCACCAATGATTTTACGAGAATCAAAATCAGTATTGTAAGCATACTTTACTTGATTACCATAAAAGTCAAATGCACCTTGAAGCTGGCTTTTAATTACTTCTTTCATTTCATCAATAGAAGAAACTTCACCTTTAAGACTGTTTGCAATGTTCGCAGCAGTTACGAATTTAGTATCATTCGTTTTAGATAAACTATCCAAAAGAGCATCAGTCATTTCGCCTTTTCCAACAACCATCTTTAATGCATCAAGAGATTCTAATAATACAGTTTCTCTTTCTTTGAATCTTTCAATATTTTTTTCAGCCGAAGCTAATTTACCTTCAACTTCTTCCTTAACTTTTAGATATCTTTCATATTCTGCTAAAGTGCTTTTAGTCATTTTATCTGGATCTGCACCATTTTCGAATTTATACTTAAGTTTTTTATAAACTCTTGTAACTTCATAAGTATCAGGTCCAACATTACTTCCATCAGCTCCACCAATGAAATTCCAACCATGGATATCATCAACATAACCATTGTTATCATCATCAATTCCATTTCCAGGTATTTCATCAGCATTTACCCACATCACATCATCAAGATCTTCGTGTTCAGCATCAACTCCAGAATCTATTACAGCTACAACAACTGTTCTGGAACTTTTACCTTTTAATAATTTCTCATAAGTCTTTTCTGTGCTGACTCCATGAATGCCATCCATTTCGTTATCAAGGTTAAACCAATTAGCAGGAGGTCCATCTTGAGCCTGAATTTGAATCAGAAAACATACAGACAAAAGGGATAGTAGAGTTAATTTCTTTGACATATCTTCGTTTTAAAAATTTTAGCCAAAAGTAATATTTTTATTGTTTTAGAGGCTTAATTTGTTAAATTTATTATCTTATAGTAAAGTTAATGTTATCAAAAATGTTCAATGGATAAAGGTTATTTGTCGTTAAACTGCTTCTTTGTATGTTTTAAAATAAGGAGGAATAATAAATTCCTTTCAAAAATAATTTTTTAAGTTTTCTTTCGTTTATTTAT
>CAZSKA010000162.1:0-9282 GCA_964607315.1 uncultured Saprospiraceae bacterium
TTGATCCTGTTATGCATTTTGGGCTCGGGGCCCAAAGTAAAATAAATCAAGTTCTCGTTACTTGGCCAGATGGAAAGCAAGAGGTGAAGCAGATAGCTGGTAAGAAAATGACCTTTAATTACAAGGATGCTAAAGATGCTAATCATGAAGACACAGAGTATAATCAGAGTTTATTTGCAGAGGAAAACCTGGAGGCAATAGAATCTTTTATGCATCAAGAAAATGACTATGATGATTTTGTGCGTGAAGTGCTTCTTCCTCATAGAATGAGTCAAATGGGCCCTGCTTTTGCTTCTCATGATATTGATGGTGATGGGAAAGAAGATTTTTTCGTCGGTGGTGCTCAAGGCTTTGAAGGAAGTATTTTTCTTAGCTCAACAAATGCATTAACAGCATTAACTAGTGCTGATTTTGAAGATACTTACGCGGTCTTTTTTGACGCGGATGGTGATAAAGATATGGATCTATATGTAGCATCAGGTGGTAATGAACAAGAAGCTGGAAGTGCTTATTACAAGGATCGATTATATATTAATGACAATCTAAAATTTATAGAAAATAAGGATGCTCTACCAGATTTTATAACGAGTTCTGGGAAAATTGCTAGTGCTGATTTCAATTCAGATGGAAAGATGGATTTATTAGTTACTGGACGTCAGATTCCAGGTTCTTACCCAAATCCCGCTTCTTCAGTTCTTCTTCAAAATGTATCAGAAGGAGGCACTGTTCTATTCAGAAATGTAACAGAAGAAATAGCTCCTGATCTCAAAGATATAGGAATGGTTACCGATGTAGTTTGGGAAGATCTTGACGGAGATGAAGATTTTGATATGCTTTTAGTTGGTGAATGGATGTCCATTACTTACATGAAATTCAATGGTAAAAAATATTCGAAAAAAAGTGAAATTGACAAGTCCAAAGGATGGTGGAATGCAAGTGTTGCAGGAGATTTCGACAATGATGGTGATTTAGATATCATGCTTGGAAATCTTGGTAAAAACTATAAGTACAAGGCGGATGATGAACATAGTTTCGATATTTATTCTACGGATTTCGACGATAACGGCAAGCAAGATGTGGTCTTAAGTTACGAGCAAGATGGGCAAGAATTTCCTGTACGAGGAAAGCAATGTTCTTCAGAACAGATGCCAAGTTTAAAGAAGAAATTCACAACTTATGACGCTTTTGCAAAAGCTGAGATTACGGATATTTATAAAGAAAGTAAATTAAAGGAGGCTACACATTATTCTATTGATATGTTCTCTAGCGCATATCTAGAAAATAAGGGCAATATGAAGTTTGAACTTAAAGCACTTCCTATAGAATTTCAAGAGTCATCAATTAATGATTTTGCTCTTATTGACATAGATGGTGATAATGATTTAGACGCAGTAGCTGGAGGAAACTTGTTTGAAGCAGAAGTAGAGACTCCAAGAAATGATGCTTGCTACGGTTTTGTCATCCAAAATAATGGAAATGGGCAATTCGAAAAGCTTCCTTATTCCAAAACGGGAATCCATGTGCCTTATGAAACTAGACATATAGAAATACTCCAAAATAAAGAAGCAAATCATATTTACTTTGTAACAAATGAAGGTCCGATCAAGATTTATGCCCAGAATAAATAACATCCTTCTAGGATGGATAGTCTTTATTGCCATCTTAGGATTCTCCTGTAAAGATCAGCCCAAGGAACTTCTTTGTGATACAGAATATACGATTTCTAGATATCTCGATTCTCTGAGCGAAGCTGCTTTAAATCAAACAGCTTATCCGTACTACACTGATCGTTTAGTTCATCAAACAGAAACACAGTTTGAAGCCACTTATCATATAAAAGGAATGCCGTTTAATAGGATTTATTCTTCTTTATTAGATTACACTTTAATGCTCACCCTCAAAGGTGAAAATAAAAAAGCTATAGAAACGATTGAGCGTTTCCTAGAGAAATATAAACTTACCGGCACTTTTACAAACACTACTGCCGCAGCTTACAGAATCCTAGCCTTAGCTTATATGAGACAAGCAGAGCAAGATAATTGTATAGCACATACAAATACAGAAGCTTGTATAATCCCTTTACACGGTGAAGGAATTCATAAAGTGTATTCTTCCACAGAAAAGGCTTTTAATACGTATGAAAAACTTTTGGGTTTTAACCCAAAAGATTATCAATCCCTTTGGTTTTATAATCTAGCTGGAATGGCATTAGATCGGCATCCTAGTCAAATGAAAGCAGATTTTGTTCTACCAGAAGAAGCTTATGGTAAAGCAGATAATTTCCCAAAATTTCAAAACGTAGCTCCTTTAAAAGGATTGTCTAATCCGAATCATGCAGGAGGTGCAGCATTAGAAGATTTTGATAATGATGGTAGACTTGACATATTTTCAAGTAGTTATGGACTGTCTGATTTTACGCACATTTATGCGAATACTGGAGATAAATTCAAAGACATAAGTAAACAATCAATAGGTGGCTATTTGCGTGGTGGTCTAAATCATGTGCATGGAGATTTCAATAATGATGGCCTTACTGATGTATATATTGCAAGAGGTGCTTGGCTTAGTAATTTCGGTCATATTCCTAACTCTCTCCTAATAAATCAAGGTGATTTTTGTTTTTCTGACCAAACGAAAGAGAGTGGTCTATGGTCCTTGCATCCTACGGGAAGTATAGCGATTGCAGATGTAGACCTAGATGGAGATCTTGATATTTTTGAGGGGAATGAGAGCACACAGGATAAGAACAGCTCGTATTTATATATCAATGATGGGACTGGAAAGTTCGTAAAAGATAGTTCTTTATCAAGGGATTTAGGTTTTATAAAAGGAGCTGTTTGGGGAGATGTGAATGGAGATATGTATCCTGATTTATTTGTTTCGAGATATGGTCAGAAGAATCAATTATATCTTAATACAACGAAAGAGACGACATTCATTTCCTTCAAAGAAATAGGCGAAGAAGCGGGAATTAGTGAGCCAGTATTGAGCTTTACTTGCTGGTATTGGGATTATAATCAGGATGGTTTAGAAGATATATTTGTAAGTGCTTATGACAATACAAATGCTTATCTGATTAGTGATAATATCGTCAAGGAAATGAAAGGTGAAACTCATTCTAATGCTTTTCCAAGGATTTATAGAAATAATGGTGATAATACATTCACTGATGTTGCGGAGGAACTAGACTTGCATAAGTTGTTATATACTATGGGAGGAAATTTTGGTGATATAACGAATGATGGTTATCCTGATTTTTATTGTGGAACGGGAGAGTTTAATATATGGGCAACTATTCCTAATAGAATGTTTGTGTATAAAGAAGGAAAATACGACGAAGTAACTAGAGCTGGAGGTTTCGGACAAATCCAAAAAGGACATGGAGTTTCCTTTGGCGATTATGACGCTGATGGTGATGTAGATGTATTTCATCAAGTAGGTGGTGCGGTAGAAAGTGACGTTTTTCAAGATATGCTTTTCGAAAATCCTGGAAACGATAATAATTGGATTAGTATAAAACTACAGGGAACTACAGCTAACGCTTCAGCAATTGGTGCAAAAGCACACTTTTATGTCTCTGATAGTGAGAAGCAAACTGTCTTTCATCAGGCGGTTAACACAGGTGGTTCCTTTGGGGCCAACCCCTTACAAATACATCAAGGAATAGGCAAAAACACTGCAGTAGATAGTGTAAAAGTAGAATGGCCAATCAATGACTCAAGCCATATAACAAAGGCTGAAAATCTGGAAATTAATCAGAATTATATATGGAGTCAAGATAGTTTACCTCGAAAAGTTATACTAAACAAGTAGAGGATTTATGGTTTACTACCAGTCATTTTGAGTAATTCTTGCTCATCTAGATAAAGCACAATAGCAGCAGCATGTTTACAACACCCAGTTTGTAAAGGACAATTACAAGTGGAGGATTTTAGGTGTTTATCTTCTAAATTTAAGCGAACTTGAAAATTACGACTGCCTTTTACATTGGCAGTTATAAGGTCATCTTGAAATGTTAAGTTGGTGATTTTTTCATCTGTGGCATAGCGATAGCCTTTTTGTAGCGTATTCAAGTCGAAAAAGCCTATGTAATTGACTCTCATGAAAATTGGTTTCTGGGTTTATCTACCCTAAAATATAAGGGCAGTCACATAATATTAAACTATTAAACCCTTTTTAAGTTCCTTTTCCAATAATAATTAATAGTATCAGGCTTTTTCTTCTGGAAATCTTTGTAAATCAGACCAATTAAAATTCCATTCAGGAGTCTCTAATGCCGGAGTCTCAAGGTTATACCAAGGGGAATTGTTGGAACAATTTGGGTTGATAAGAATCTGAGTATCTTGGGCTGGCATATAACTTTGAGCTAGTAAGAATAGTTTTTTGCCTTCTTTGTTTTCTACTACATCAATAACTAAAATTGCATGACCATATGGATTACCCGCAACTATAAATACATCTCCTGTTCTTATATCATTTTTATCAGAGACAGGAACAAGTTCATTTTTTAAAGATCTAGTATTTGCCCTATTAAACACATTCTTCATATACTTTCTGAATCCTTTATAACTCGTATCTCCTTTGGAATAATCTAGAAAATAATGTGGTTTACCGTCAGATAAATAATTGAAATGGATTTTATGATAATCTCCGGTTTGATGTAAATATTCTCCTTTTAGACGCATCACTGCATCTGCACATTGCTGCAAATTAACAGGATCCAGATCCATATCAATAACGCTGCAATATACGCCATCCATCGGTTTTTCTAATCCATTATATGTCAACACCTTGGACCCAAAAGTCTTTAATGGAAGATTAATCAAGAAATCATGATAACTGCCTTGAATAGCATTTCTTTCAAAACCATGAGGTGGGATAAACCTTGTCTTTAGTGTAGTTTCACTCGTTGCAATTTTAGTAAAACATGTATTATCAGCAAGGAAATCTTCTTGCTTTGGAGCAAAGAATTGGAAGAATCCCATCAACATAACAGCCGCCAAAATTGTAAATCTCATATACCTGTTTCTTACAAAACGAAGATGTAAAGCTGTAATTGTGTATGGTCGAGATTAATACTATGGAAAATAAAAAGAGTCAACAAAATCTGTTGACCCTTTCATATTACTATGTCAATAAATAATTTTTTAGGGAGGGTATTGTTAATTTGGTACGTTAGCTGGATTCAATAATTCGTAAAACTGATCTAACTTAGGTAACAAAACAATTCTTGTTCTTCTATTCATCTGACGACCTTCAGAAGTTTCATTTGTCGCAACTGAATTATATTGACCACGTCCTGCTGCAATTAGTCTATTAGGATCAACATTATGCTCTTGTTCTAGAGATCTAATTACAGATGTTGCTCTTTTTACACTTAAATCCCAATTATCAATCATACAAGAATTTTTGATGGGATTAGTGTCTGTGAATCCTTCTACCATAACTTCAAGATCAGGTCTCGCATTTACTACTGCAGCAATTTTTCCTATCACTTCTTTTGCTTCTAAATTTACTTTAGAACTACCACTTGCAAACAATAGTTTATCACTTAAATTAATATAAACAACTGTCTTATCAACACTTACTCTAATATCTTGATCTGCAATTCCCGCTGCAAGTTGACTTTTTAGATTAATAGCTAATGCTAGATTCATAGAATCAGCCTTTGATCTAGCCGTTTGGATAATCTGAATGTACTTATCTTTTGATTCTAGTTGCTTGATTGTTGCAGTAATATTATCATTAGCTTCTTTTGACAAGATAGCTAAGTCACCTACTTGCTGCATTTGCACATCTCTTTGCTTCTTTAAGTCATCAATCAAGTCTTCTAAAGTTTTGATTTGTCTCTCTCTACCTTGCACTTCCAGTTGAGCTTTCTCTACATTTCCTTTTTCGGTAATTACATCTTGCCTTTCTAGGCGAAGTTTATCATTACATTCGTCTAACATAGCATTCGTCTTATATAATTCATCATTCTTCAATTCAAGCTGTGATTCTAATTCTAAAAATTTCTTTTTAGCCACACATGATGAAAATAAGAAAATAGTAAATGCTAATAATAGTAGTTGAGTAGTTGTTTTTAAATACATGTATCTAGGTTTTTTTTAGGATAAATTATCTAATTCGTAAATGGTTTTAACAAGATTGCAAATATATAGTTTTATTAGATTTTAACATTTTTTAGGTTGAAAAATAGAATTTCTATTGGGTGAAAAGTTTTCATGTTGACACCGTCTTTTATTTGATGTCGACAACTTGTTCCTGCAGCTGCTATATAATCTGCTTTTGATTCCCTTAACGCTGGGAATAGAATCTGTTCTCCTATTTTCATGCTGATCTTGTAATGTTCCTTTTCATAACCAAAAGAACCTGCCATTCCACAACATCCAGATGGTATGAGTTCGACATGAAATCCTTCAGGAATGGAAAGACATTCTACGGAGTACATTATTTTGCTTAATGCTTTTTGATGGCAATGGACATGAAGTTGGATGTTAGCTTTATCCTTTTTGAATTGCTCTCTACCAATGCGTCCTGCTGTAAATTCTTTAGCTAAAAACTCCTCTATAGTGAAAGTGTTTGATGCAATTTTTTGGGCTGGGGCCCAAAGTTTGTCATTAACTAATCTTAAATATTCATCGCGAAATCCTAGGATTGCGGAAGGTTCTACACCTACTAAAGGTGTGTTCTCTGTTATTTTATCTTGCCAAAATTGCACTTGTTTTTCCGCTATGTTTTTTGCCTTAGCTAAAAATCCTTTGGATATTTCTGCACGGCCACTTGGAAGACATTCATGTATGTTGACTTGATATCCTAATGCTTCTAGCAATAAGATAGCCTTCTTTCCTATTTCGGTATCAAGGTAATTTGTAAACTCATCAATGAATAAATATAATTTTCTTTCTGCCTTTTTTGTTGGCCTTTTCTTAGCCCATTTCCATAATGATTTTTGTAAGGGAGGAATACTTCTTTCGTCAGCAATGCCTAATATTTTTTTGATACTAGCTGATAAGTGTTTTTGGGTCAAGCCCAAATTATGAATGCTGGGTGCAAATTGGAAAAATTTGTGGATAGACGATACTTTAGCAAAAGATTTTTCTCTGAATGAGACTCCCTTTTTACTGTGTAAATGATGTGTGAATTCTGCTTTCATAGCTGCCATGTCTACTCCCGACGGACATTCGGATTTACAGGCTTTACAGGAAAGACATAAGTCTAGTACTTCTTTTATCTCCTCCTCCTTTATTTCTTTTTTTTGATCAGTCAGATATTCTCTTAGCATGTTTGCCCGTGCTCTAGTAGTATCTTTTTCATCTCTAGTGGCGTGAAAGCTAGGGCACATTACTCCTTTATCTTCAGGTAATTTCCGACAATCACCAGATCCATTACATTTTTCAACAGCACGAAGGAATCCACCCTCTGGCTCAAAATTGTAAACAGTTTTCATTGTAGGAGGAGGAGTATAGTCTACACGTAAGTTTTCGATTATGGGTTTAGCGTGAACTATTTTACCTTTATTAAAGATGTTATGCGGGTCAAATACTGCTTTTAATTCTACGAAGAATTGATAGATTTCGGGACCTACCATATCTTCTATAAATGGTGCTCTAACTCTGCCATCTCCATGTTCGCCACTAAGAGAACCGCGGTATTTTTTAACTAAGCGAGCAGTGTCTTTGGTGATTTGATAAAAGAGATTTCTATCTTCTTTATCTTTTAGATTTAAAATAGGGCGGAGGTGTATTTCTCCGGCTCCGGCATGAGCATAATAAACAGCTTCTTGATTGTAATTTTCTAGAAGGTGTGTGAATTCTTCTATGTAAGAAGGGAGATCTTCTACTCGTACAGCGGTATCTTCCACACAAGCTACTGCTTTTTTATCACCTGGAATATTTGCTAGTAGACCTAAGCCCGCGCTTCGTAATTCCCAAACTTTGGATACATCTTCATCTTTTATGATTGCTTGATGAAATGCGAGTTGTTTTTCTTTAATGTCAGCTATATATTTTTGGACCTGCTCTTCTAGCACAGATGCCTCGAAATCCCTAAATTCTACCATCAAGACAGCTTTGGGGTCACCCTGAATAAAAAATCGATTAGCTAATTGTTCTTTATTATCTTTTGTACAATCCAATATGATTTTATCCATCAATTCGCATTTAAACGGTTGATGACTCATAGCAATTTTAGTGCTAAGCAAAGCATCTTTTATCGAATGGCAGTGACTTGCAACAACGGTTACTAGAGGAGGTTGAAGATCATCAAGTGAAATCTCTATCTCGCTTATTAAACCCAATGTTCCTTCTGAACCGACCAGTAATTTTGCCAGATTGAAAGGTGTTTGATTGGTTGAAAAAGCTGAGGTGTTCATTAGCTCATCAACAGCATAACCTGTATTTCTTCTGTGGATAGAAGGGTGGGGGAATTCGGATTTAATAAGATTTTGTAAGGAAGGAGTGAGTTTGTTTTTAAAAAATCGATAAATATCCCCTTCTGCCGTTTCCAATTTCAGTTTTTCCTCAAAAGTTTCTTGGCTAATTGGTCTAAAGGTGGTAATACTCCCATCATGAAGAATCATTTTAAGAGAAATGACCTTATCTCGGCTTACACCATATTTTATAGATGTGGTACCACTGGAGTTGTTTCCTATCATTCCACCAAGAGTAGCTCTATTTGCAGTTGATGTAATGGGAGAAAAGAAGAGTTTATGCGAATTTAGGTATCTATTTAGTTCATCTCTTATGATTCCAGGTTGAATCGTAATAGTTTTTTTAGGCTTATCGAAATGGATAATCTCCTTCATATGAGAAAAGTCAATAACGAGTCCATTTCCTACGCATTGACCAGCGAGAGAAGTGCCTGCACCTCGTGGAATAAGAGTAAGCTTATGTTCAGAAGCGAATTGCACCAGTTTCACTAAGTCTGATTGTTTATGGGGGATCGCAACGGCTACAGGTTTTTCTCTGTACACAGAGGCATCAGTAGAATAAAGAATTTTGCTTGTGTTATCAAAGCGAAATTCTCCACTTAGATTTTTGGCAAAAGAATGAAGGATATTGTTGTTAAGGCTAGAATCCATGCGGTGTAAAAATAGCATAGAATGGATAAAGAATTTTAAATTTTAAAAAAAATCAAAAATTTGTTTGCAACTATTTTGAAGAAATATATATTTGCGCTCCCTAAGGAGGGCGATTAGCTCAGCTGGTTCAGAGCACTTGGTTTACACCCAAGGGGTCACAAGTTCGAATCTTGTATCGCCCACAACAAAAAGACTACTTC
>CAZSKA010000163.1:0-9256 GCA_964607315.1 uncultured Saprospiraceae bacterium
TTATAAAAGATAATTTTACACATTATAAAAATGTGTAATATGTAATTCGCATTTATAAAATACCTATTTAGCAAATAATTAAATTATGAAATTGACAAAATTTTCACCCCTCTTCCTTTTGATTCTATTAATTGGTAAACAATCATTTTCTCAATCATCAATGATAGATATTGTAATGGGAACAAACAATGAACCCATTAATGCAGTAGAATTTGTACATAATGGAGATACCACTAGATTAATAGCAGGTGTAATGACGAATACAGTAGCTACAACTGCAGTTAATTTAAATTACTTTGAAATCAATGGTGGTACAAGATTATATCCTTATGATGCTGGAAATATTTCTAGAAACAACAATTTTCCACCGAATGTCATGGGTGTAGGAATTCATGAAGAAAACAATTTTATCTTAGCAACCGATAGCGCATTTACGAGTGCTCTAGAAGATATGGCTAATAGCCCAGATTTGATGCAATTCTTATATTATGATGGCGCTACTAACATTCCAGATGGTGGAGATTTTGACATTGCATTTGTCAGAGGATATTTAGATACTGATTTCATCTCAGTTGGGGAAAGAAATGGAAATACAGACTTTGTATTGATACCACTTGATGAATTTGGTAATGTTATAGCAAATGCAGATTCTGTAAGATTTGGAGAAATAGCAGGTACAAGTTCAGGTAATGGAACAACGAGATATGACTGGGATATAGGATTTTCGCCAAGTAATCTTAGTACTCAAAGCATGATCTTTTCAGTTATATCCGCTGACTTATTTAATACAGGAGGCGAACCTATATTTGGTTTCAGAATTGATAATGAAGGAGATGCCGATGTAAAAATCATGGGATTAACTGAAACAAACTTTGACAATAACCCTATCAATCCGCAGATAGGTGGAATTATGGGAAATGTTTTTCATGATGCAGATGGACTTACAGATTCCACAGTTGATGGACCTGCAATAAATTCACCTTCTGGCATGCAATTATATGCGAACTTATACGATCCTAACACGAATGAAGTAATTGCAACAACACCGATAAATGCAGACGGTACTTTTGAATTTTTAAACTTACCAGAGGGGCAGACTTATGGAGTTGCCATTTCTATAAATGAGGGCGTTCCTGGTTCGCCACTTCCTGTTTCAGAACTACCAAGTGATTGGATTTTTACTGGAGATAATGATGGTGCTACAGCTGGAGATGATGGAACACCTAATGGTATACAATCTGCGGTAGTAGTAACAACATCTATAAATGATGAAATAAACTTTGCGATTCAACAACCACCAACTGCTGACCCTTATACTTTTCCTATTCCAGAACCAATTCCAGACCAGTCAATCATCATAGGAAGTGGAACAACATCTGATTTATCAGGAAATGATCCAGAAGATGGCGTGGTGGAAACAGGTAATACCTTTGGGATAACAAGTTTACCTACTAATGGTAATGACATTCTATATAATGGAATGATAATAACTTTAGGTGCTGACGGTATAAACCCAATAAGTCCTACAAACCCTTTCATTATTGACAATTACGATCCTGCACTATTAGAAATAATTATAAGTGGTGATCTTAGCCAAACAAGTACAACTTTTGAATATATAACAATTGATGATGCAGGTGCATTTTCTGAACCTGTGGAGTATACATTGACTTTTGATTCTATTGAATTACCAGACATTACAGGTAATATATTTAATGACGCTGATGGTTTAACAGACGCAACTGTTGATGGTCCAACTATTTCAGATCCTGATGGAAGCCCGCTATATGCAAACTTATACGACCCTGTTACGGGAGATGTATTAGAATCAGTTGCTATTGATATGAACGGCTATTTTGAATTTTTAGATTTAGATCCTAATATGACTTATGGTGTATCAATTTCTACAATCCAAGGAGTTGCTGGTTCTCCAGTTCCAGCTGAAGTTTTACCTGATAATTGGATGTATACAGGTGAAAATGACGGTTCGACTTCTGGAGATGATGGAACACCTAATGGAAATCAACCAGGAGTTATATTAACTAATATCAACAATGATGAAATAAACTTCGGTATCCAAGAAATACCAGAAGCTGATCCTTATAGTTTTGGAATTACAAATCCAGTTCCGAACTCTTCCATTACTATCGGTAGCGGAATAACATCTGATTTATCAGGAAGTGATCCAGAAGATGGTACTTTAGGAACGACTAGCTCTTTTGCAATAACTGGACTTCCTACTAATGGAAATGATATAGTTTATGACGGGATGGTAATAGAATTTGGCGCTGATGGAATTAATCCTCCAAGTCCAACGAATCCATTTGTTATTGATTCATATGATCCTGCATTATTAGAAATAACTTTTAATGGAGATCTTTCACAAATGAATACAACTTTTCAATATGCTTCAATTGATGAAGCAGGTGCATTTTCTGATCCTGTAGATTATACATTGACATTTGATTCTATTGAATTACCTGACATCACAGGGAATATATTTAATGACGCTGATGGTTTGACTGACGCAACTGTTGATGGTCCTACTATTTCAGATCCTGATGGACAGACTCTATATGCAAACTTATACGACCCTGTTACGGGAGATGTATTAGAATCAGTTGCTATTGATATGAACGGCTATTTTGAATTTTTAGATTTAGATCCTAATATGACTTATGGTGTATCAATTTCTACAATCCAAGGAGTTGCTGGTTCTCCAGTTCCAGCTGAAGTTTTACCTGATAATTGGATGTATACAGGTGAAAATGACGGTTCGACTTCTGGAGATGATGGAACACCTAATGGAAATCAACCAGGAGTTATATTAACTAATATCAACAATGATGAAATAAACTTCGGTATCCAAGAAATACCAGAAGCTGATCCTTATAGTTTTGGAATTACAAATCCAGTTCCGAACTCTTCCATTACTATCGGTAGCGGAATAACATCTGATTTATCAGGAAGTGATCCAGAAGATGGTACTTTAGGAACGACTAGCTCTTTTGCAATAACTGGACTTCCTACTAATGGAAATGATATAGTTTATGACGGGATGGTAATAGAATTTGGCGCTGATGGAATTAATCCTCCAAGTCCAACGAATCCATTTGTTATTGATTCATATGATCCTGCATTATTAGAAATTATCTTTAATGGAGATCCTTCACAAACAAGTACAACTTTCCAATATGCATCAATTGATGAAGCAGGTGCTATTTCTGATCCTGTAGATTATATGCTTTCATTTTCTTCTTTACCAGTTGAATGGCTGTATTTTGAAGCTACAAAACAAGATAATTCTACTAAATTAAACTTTGCGACAGCAACTGAAATCAACAATAGCCATTTCATTGTTCAAAGATCTAATGATGGAATAAAATTTGAAGATATAACTCAAATAGAAGGCCAAATAAACTCTCTAGAAGTAAATGAATACAGCTTCTTAGACAGAGAAGTTTATTCAGGATTAAATTATTATAGAGTTAAGCAAGTTGATTTAGATGGAACGTATAGTTACTCAGTTGTTCGAATAGTAACGTTCGAAAGAGATACAGAAGTCTTGGTTTATCCAAATCCAATAAGACCTGGTGAATCTACTTTAAACTTACAATTAAGTGATGATTCTGAAATTACACATGCGAGTATTTACAACATATTAGGCATAAAAGTAATGGATATTAACTTTGACGATCAAGTGAATTCTCTTACAAAACAGATCGAAGTAAGAAATTTAACAATTGGAACTTACATAATTTCATACGAGGGTAATGCTAAAAGCACTATATTTACAGTTGTTGAGTAGATCTTAACAAAAAATATAAAGAGTACCAATTAAACAATTTAGTTAGGGGAAGCTTCATTTCGAAGTTTCCTCTTTTTATTTTAATGCGACTGGAATCCCTATTTACTCAGCTTTTTTATACGAATTGAAGTAATACCAATTTAACTCCATAATGTCGCATTTCTTTTTACTTAATCTTTCAATTTCTTCCTTAAAAAGCCTCGCCGTAACTACTGTTATGCCTACGTTTTTTAACTCGAACTAGAAAAATTAAGTATCAAAATTTTATACGACATTTTGAAATTAAATTGGTATAATACGAATTTAACTGTATAATACCGATTCTACATTTTAATTTCACTTCTTATAAATTTTAATTGAACAATTACTTCGTTAGAAATTCTTGCAATGGTTAAGGATATCTTTGCGTTTCCAGTCTTGTTCTTGTATTAATAATTTAAACTAATGTGAAAGCTTAAAACGCAATCGGTAATATTATTTAATTCTAAATAAAAGTTATATTTACATAAGACAAATCTTGTTTTATGTATTCTAAAATCCTAAGCGCTCTATTTCTTATTCTTTTTGGCTTAACTGTTTTAAATGCTCAACTATATACAGATTCGGAAGAATTATCAGATGCAGTTAACGCTTCTTCAAATGGTGGAGTTTTTACAGTAAAAAATGGTAACTACCATGATTTTGAAGCTAGTTTCGAAGTTAAAGCAACGGAAGATAAACCAATTTACATAAAAGCAGAAACAATAGGTGGCGTTACCTTAACAGGTGAATCGCAATTCGTTTTCAAAAAATCATCTCATGTAATTTTAGAAGGTTTTGTATTTGATGCTGAGGGTGAAGAAACTTTAGTTAAACTCGAAGGTTGTGACCATATAAGAATTACAAGAAATGTATTTGAACTAAAGACAACGGAGTCAATAAAATGGGTTTTTGTAGGTGGTTTTTGGAGTGATAATACCTGGCCTTTTAACTATCCAAGTCACCATAACAGAATAGATCATAATATATTTAAAAACAAAGATACACCTGGGCATTATATAACAATAGATGGGTCTTTCGAAGAAAATGGCGGAAATGAAATTTATCATCAATCGCAATATGATAGAATAGATCATAACTATTTTATGAATAATGGACCAAGAGCTGTCAACGAACAAGAGTCCATTAGAATAGGATGGAGTGAAATGTCTTTAAGTAGTGGGTTTACAACGGTAGAATTTAATCTTTTTGAAGATTGTGATGGAGACCCTGAAATTATATCTGTAAAGTCTTCTGATAACGCAATTAAGCATAATACATTCGTAGGAAGCTATGGCACGCTTTCTTTAAGACATGGCAATAGGAATCATGTAGAAGGAAATTACTTTTTTGGCAATAATAAAGAAATTGGAACATCACCAAATGGCGCAACATTATATACAGGTGGCATAAGAATTTATGGAACAGACCATTTAATTATAAACAACTATATGGAGGGCTTGACCGGAACTGTATGGGATGCGCCAATCGCATTAACACAAGGTGATGCGATCGATGGCGAAAGCTCCAATCTATCAAAACACTTTAGAGCTGAACGTGTGACTATAGCATATAATACCTTGGTAAATAATATTAATGGAATAGAGATTGGTTTTGACAATAATAACAATTACAACAAAGATTTAAAGGACATCAAGATTTATAACAATCTAATTACTGGTTCTGAAAATAGTTTGGTAAGAATAATGGAACCTGCAAATGATCAAGGTGACAATATTACTTGGTCTAACAATCTAATGCACCCTTTGAATGGAGCATCTATCTTAGAAGGAGCAAGCATCACTTCTTTTGACAACTCTGAAATTACAAACGAAAATCCCTTTTTAGAATTTGATGATAATGTAAACATATGGAGAGCAACTTCAGAAACTCCTTTGTACGAATTATCATCTACATCTGAAACTACATCACAAGATATAGAAGGGCAATCAAGACCAATTCCAAGTAATCCAGGCGCTGATCAATTCAGTTTAGAAATGATAAGATTTGCTCCTCTTACTCCTGATGATGTAGGACCAGACGCTCCTGAAGGTATTACTACATCTGTAGAGAATATTGAAGAATTTCAGATTAATATTTATCCTAATCCATCCAATAGTCATATAATAATCACCTTTTCTGAATTAGAAGTAAGTAAAATTGAAATATTAGATATTTCGGGGAAACTTGTTGCACTTAAAGAAGATGTAGTAAGTGGAAATCCAATTGGCGTTTCAAATTTATCAAATGGAATATATTTCATGAGAATATACAATGCGAACAGTTTACTCACAACAAAGAAAATAATTGTAAAGCAATAGAGCTGTGGATTTTTAGTCTTCTTTAATCACACATTTAGCTATAAGTTTTTTAAGTATTCCTTTGTCTACATCACCTAGTTTATTAATGTAAAGACAGCCCCTACCCCATTTGCATTTTCCTAATTGATTAAGCAACTCTTGTTCTTCATTTATATCAAATGTTAGATAAATTGTAATCTTCGATTTACGTGGAGCAAAACCACATCGAAACCATTCAAAAACCTCTTTACCGCCTTTTCTAGTATAATTATATTTACCGTAGCCAATTAAAAAATCAGGTACTTTCTCATTACCCCAAACTTTGGGCTCCCAAGCCGTAACTTCTTTAAACAATTTTAAAATTTCATGTGCATCTGCTTCCTTCTGGGGATGACAAATACTAGTGATCATATTATGCACACTTCTATTCGTTTCTTGTGTTACTAAACTTGCCATAAAAAATGTTTAGCTAAAATTATTAAAAGAAAGACTATTGTATAGAATCTTTGGGCGTAAAGCCCCAAAAAAAAATCTTAAAAAAGTATTATACAAATTTAACTTTATAATGTCCCAATAGATTTTGTCAATTAGTTTTTCTAGCCTGAGGTTAACCCGCATTATACAATAGAAAATCTATTACGACCTAAAATGCGCTTGAAATAAAGACTGCGCGAACTTTTGTTCACCCATTATAGCACACACTAACGCTGTGGTGTCACAAGTAATGATTCATTCTCAAAATTCATTATTTCTTCGGCAATTCAGTTTTTCCGCCTTCCAAAGTTTTGATTGTCGGAAAGGCATTACGAAGTTATACTGCATAATGCGGGTTTGAAAAACGCAGGCATAACGTCGGTACGGCGAGGCTTTTCAGGAAAGAAATAGAGAAATTAATTAAAAAGATATGGGCACTACGGAGTTAAAATTCCATTACTTACAACCTAAGTCTATCATACTTTGGAAATCTGCATTAGGAATGCAACTGCCAGAAAGAACTTCAGAAGGTTGATAACGTTCCAAATCCGGGTCACGTAATGCATTGTCTAAAAATGCCGTTAATTGATCCATCTCCTCATCTGTCAAAAACAGTGGATTAAACTTCTGTGAAAGTTGATCTTGAGAGACATTAGGATTTTCTCCAACTGCCTCATTAAAGTATTCAACCACACTTCGAAGTGTTGTATGAGATGATCCATGGAAATAGAATTTGGTGTCTCGCATATTGTAAAGTTGCGGCACTTTGAACTTATAATTATCCTCTACTAGTCCAGTATATCCGCCTCTACCAAAATTTCTTAAATCCTCTGAACTCGTACCAAAACTTGGCCTTTGATACATATCATAAACACCTAGTGCATGAAATTCTAAAGAATTAAATCCAGGTCCATTATGACAACTCGTGCATGCTGCTTTACCAAAAAACAACATAGCTCCTGCTTTTTCCTCTTCGGTCAAAGCGAAAGGATCTCCCTTTAGCCAATCTTGAAAAGGCGCTTCACTAGGAAATAAAGTTCTAAGGTATGCGGAAAGTGCAAAGGAAGCTGTAGTATCACTATATCTATTCGTCTCTGGAAAATCAGGAAAAGCCTCATCGAATAATTCTTTATAGCCGTTAGATTCTATCGCCTCTAAATCATAATGCATTTTATGGGTATTGATACCATCTATGTTTTGAGATTCCATACCTTGAGTTCCAAGATTATTCAATGCTAATTTCCCAACCCATCTATCTTCTGTCCCTTCATTCACCCCAAAAGAACCAAAAGACCCATTCCACATTGTATTCTCTACAAAAGCCACACTTAATAAACTTAAAGGACGAGCACCTTGTACATCCATATCGATTTCTGCATATTCAACATTCTTCACTCGATCTTCCCCATTAATACCAAAGCCCACACCACCATCTGCAATTCCTTGAGAGCTACCAGGTCTAAAACCCGCGGAGGGCACATGACAGGTAGCACAACTGTAAGTTGCAATATTTTCAACATCTGCAGCTTCCGTACTAAAAGCAGTCTCATAGAAAAGAAACTTACCTAATTCCACCTTCACTTCATTTAATGGATTTTTAGCATCTTGAGGAATGGAAGCATAGTCATCACTATCTGGAAGAATCCAATAGTCTAAGGTCCTATCTTCCGCTGCATTTCTGACGAGTAGTTTCAATGAATTATCGATCTCATCCAAAGGTACCATGACTGTTTTGGTACAAGAGAATATAACCAAGAGCACAAGTATAAGTGCAAGGAGAGAGAATCTTGACATAAATTATTATTTATAAAAAAATATATTAAAAATATCTATTATATATAAATTGCACGTTGTTAGAATACTACATAAAAAAGCCAGTAATTATATAGCAAGAACAAAGGTACAAATAAAATGTCTATCAAAAGACGTTTTGAATTGTATATTTTCTGACTTTAAGTCAAAATGACATTTGTTTAATTACATATTTGCTAGATAATCTAGCTGAGCTCCTATATTAAAATAAATCCAAGTAGGCTGAATTCCTAGTTGAGAATAGACTTTTTGACTTCTATCAAACAAGTTATTTTCTCCTAAAAACGACCATTTTTGGAAATGTAAAAAATGATAAATATCACCTTCATCTATTACTAGAAAATTATAAGAATCTTCTACCATTTGCTGACTTTCTTGTATTGCTTCAAGAATAGTGTCGTATTGTTTTTGATAAAAATCAGCTCCTCCATCCATCACGCTTTTAGTATATATCAGAACTTTCATAGCATCTAGATTAAATACCTCATCTTGTGTAACTTGTAAACACAGATTATGGATATTTTGATAATCTACGCTTATTCCATTTTCAAAAAATAAAGCATTCCTAATTTCAGTCATTAAAGGATGCTCCTCCTCTGGACTATATGACTCGTGAAATTTTTTACCGTAATATAAATGCAACTTCTCTTCCGATGTCATATCTGATGGAGCATTTTGGAATTTTGAAACTAATATTGGGTAATATAATGGTGAATATTGACTAGTTACATTTGACTCTATTAAGTCATAAAAGACTTGATCATCAATTTGTGCAAAAGAAGAATAAAAAAAACAGCACATCAATAAAAGGATAAAAACAAAACGCATACTAAGTATTTTACAC
>CAZSKA010000164.1:0-9212 GCA_964607315.1 uncultured Saprospiraceae bacterium
GCCTCGCCGTAACTACTGTTATGCCTACGTTTTTTAACTCGAACTAGAAAAATTTAGTATCAAAATTTTATACGACATTTTGAAATTAAATTGGTATAAAACAAAAATGCCCCAGAAAATCTGAGGCATTATATTTTATATGTGCTTTTATGGATTACATATTATTATTTTAAAGCTTCTGCCATAGTCTTTCCTATATCTGCAGGAGAATTTACAACGTGGATACCACAAGAAGCCATGATTCTCATTTTCGCTTCAGCTGTATCGTCTTCACCACCGATGATTGCACCAGCGTGACCCATTGTTCTACCTTTAGGAGCAGTTTGACCTGCGATGAAACCTACAACAGGTTTTTTATTACCTGTGCTTTTGATGTATTCAGAAGCAAGGGCTTCGTAATTTCCACCTATTTCACCAATCATCACGATACCATCAGTTTCAGGATCTTCCATAAGCATTTTTACAGCTTCTCTTGTAGGAGTTCCTACGATAGGATCACCACCAATTCCAATAGCTGTAGAGATTCCAAGACCTGCTTTTACGATTTGGTCAGCAGCTTCGTATGTTAGCGTTCCACTTTTAGAAACAACACCAACTCTACCTTTTTTGAAAACGAAACCAGGCATGATTCCTACTTTTGCTTCATCAGGCGTAATTACACCAGGGCAATTTGGTCCAACTAAAGTAACGTCTTTATCTTCAATATAAGCTTTTACTTTTACCATATCTTGAACTGCAATTCCTTCAGTGATACATATGATAACTTTGATTCCAGCAGCCGCCGCTTCCATAATTGCATCAGGAGCAAAACGTGGAGGTACAAAAATAATAGATGTATTTGCACCTGCTTTATCTACAGCTTCTTGAACTGTGTTATACACAGGTTTGCCAAGGTGTTCTTGACCGCCTTTACCAGGAGTTACACCACCTACAACATTTGTTCCATAATCTATCATTTGGCCAGCGTGAAAGCTACCTTCTTTACCTGTAAAACCCTGAACTATTATTTTAGAATCTTTATTTACTAATACGCTCATATTTAATTTTCTTCTTTTTTAATTACGACTATTTCTTCATTTGGTTTATGCATAAAATAGCGTTCTCTAGCGTATTTCTCTTTGAAGTTATTAATGTGATCAAGTTGTTTTCTTGTTTCCACTATTTTTTCAGAATAGTTCAATTGATCTTCGTGAAGCTTGTCGAGTTTCTGGTTGAGATATCGATGAGAGCTTACATTATATTTATCAAAAATTAATACCCAAACTAAAAAGGCTACCAATGCAATGGTATATTTATTAATCCACACTTTTGCGGATTTCCATTTAAATTTATCTAGTACTTTCTTGATATTCATAATCGTCTATTGAACACATTAAATAATTATGTAAAGTGTAATTAATACAAAATTAAATAAATATCAAGGATATTGTACAAAAACAATAAGAAAACCTTTGTTTTCTAATCTTATAATCCAAAGATAGACTTACCTGGATAAATTCCCATGTCGCCTAATTCTTCTTCTATTCTAAGTAACTGGTTGTATTTAGCGATTCTATCACTTCTACTAGCAGAACCTGTTTTTATCTGACCCGTATTCAATGCAACTGCTAAATCAGCGATTGTTGTATCTTCAGTTTCACCAGATCTATGGCTCATTACACTAGTAAACGCATTTCTCGTCGCCATGTTTACAGCATCTATAGTTTCTGTCAAACTTCCGATTTGATTTACCTTAATCAAAATAGAATTTGCAGAACTTTCTTCTATACCTCTAGCTAATCTTTTCGTATTGGTAACGAATAGATCATCACCTACTAACTGCACTTTGTCTCCCATCTTTGCATTAAGCGCTTTCCAACCGTCCCAATCATCTTCATCAAGTCCATCTTCTATAGAAATAATAGGATATTTATCTACCCATCCTTTCCAATAATCAACCATTTCAGAACTAGTTAGTTTATCACCAGTACTTTTATGAAAGTGATATACTTTTTCTTTAGCATCGTAGAATTCAGAAGCTGCAGCATCCATACCTATCATAATATCTTCACCTGGTCTATAACCTGCACTTTCTATCGCTTTTAATACAATTTTTACAGCTTCTTCATTAGACTTGATATTTGGGGCAAACCCACCTTCGTCTCCTACATTCGTTGAGAATCCACCAGCTTTTAATACTTTCTTTAAGTGATGAAATGTCTCCACACCCATTCTTAAAGCTTCAGAAAAATAGTCTGCACCTACAGGGATAATCATGAATTCCTGAAAATCAATACTATTGTCAGCATGTGATCCTCCGTTTAATATATTCATCATAGGAACGGGAAGAACATGTGCATTTACACCTCCTATATATCTGTAAAGTGATTGGCCACTTACTTCAGCAGCAGCTTTTGCAGCAGCTAAAGAAACTCCCAAGATCGCATTTGCTCCTAGTTTTGATTTATTCTCTGTACCATCAAGTTCAATCATAGCTTCATCAATGGCGATTTGGTCCATAACATCCATACCTACTAAGGTTTCTGCTATTGGTCCGTTCACGTTTTCACATGCACCTAAAACACCTTTCCCAAGAAATCTTCCTTTGTCGTCATCTCTTAATTCTACTGCTTCATATTTACCAGTTGAGGCACCGCTCGGCACAGCTGCTCTACCTACGTGGCCACTTGTTGTTAAAACTTCTACTTCTACAGTAGGATTTCCTCTCGAGTCTAAAATCTCGCGTGAGCGAATATCAAGAATGCTACTCATAATTTGTGATTTTGTTTATTGTTTAAACTTTTTGACGTTATCAAGAAACTTGTCAAAAAGATATCTAGAATCATGTGGTCCAGGGTTTGCCTCTGGATGATGTTGAACAGAAAAAGCAGGTTTTCCTATTACTTCGATTCCTTCTATTGTATCATCATTTAAGTTTCTGTGTGTTATTCTTATTGAATCACTTTTTGCTTCTAATTCTTCTCTATTTACAGCAAAACCATGATTTTGGGTAGTGATTTCGCACTTTCCAGTATCTAAGTTTATTACAGGATGATTCGCTCCTCTGTGTCCGTGATGCATCTTATAAGTAGAAATACCTTGAGCAAGAGAAAGAATTTGATGACCTAAACAAATCCCAAAAGTTGGTTTTCCACTTTCTAAGATTTTTTTTGTTGTTTCTACAGCGTAGGCCATAGTAGATGGATCACCAGGTCCATTAGACAAGAAGAATCCATCTGGATTCCATGCTTGCAAAGTTTCAAAATCTGTTTTTGCAGGGAAAACTTTAAGATAAGCTCCTCTTTCAGCAATACAATTTAGAATATTGGTTTTTGTACCAAAATCCAATACAGCAACTTTATATTGATCGTCTGGACATCCAAGGTAATAAGCTTCAGAAGTACTCACTTTACTTGCTAATTCAAGACCATCCATGCTAGGAGTCTCTTCCAAGATTTTCTTAAGCGTTTCTATATCTTCATATTCACTGCTTATTACAGCATTCATTACTCCTTTATCTCGAATTCGCTTCACCACTTCTCTCGTGTCAATGTCGGAAATGCAAACAAGATTTTCTCTTTCGAAATAATCTTGAATAGATTGATCTGCCATAGGTCTATGGTAATCTATCGTGAAATTTTTACAGATTAAGCCAGCGATTTGTACATTTTTACTTTCTGTATCACCTGCTTTTGTTCCATAATTTCCAATGTGTGCATTGGTCATTAGTAGAATTTGCTTGTAATATGAAGGATCAGTAAAAACTTCTTGATATCCAGTCATACCTGTATTAAAACAGATTTCACCTGATGTTGTACTTTTTACACCGTATGCTTTTCCTCTGAAAACTGTGCCATCTTCAAGAAGTAAAGTGGCTGTATGGGTTCCAATGTGACTCACTGTTGTAGCGTTTTTTTTAAAATTCGTGCAAATATAGTAAACAAAGAGAATTCTCTACATATTTATTAGTGTTGGTTTTTAGCAATTTACGTTTATGTATTTTGATTGTTCTTTTTTCTTCTAAATTACTTTATGATAAGAGGTAATTTAGGTTTCGAAATTATACAAATTGAACTACATAATGCTCCATATCTTTCTAATTAACTTCCCTATTTCTTCGTTGAAAAGCTTCACGTAAACCTATTATGTCTGCGTTTTCAACTCGGACAAGAAAAATTAAATGATAAAATCTAATGGGAGCAATATGGAGTTCAATTTTTTTTACTTTAAAAAGAGCGTTTTAAGATCAAAGCTTTAATAGAAGATATTTATAAAAGATAACTATAAAGCATATTAAAAGTGAGATGGTTTTTATAAATAATTTTAATGCTATTAAATTCTGAAACTACTATGAATATTAACTCTCCTCAATATTTTTTGCACACTTAATCGAAAGTTAAGTGCGGGATTTCTTCTTTTAACTGCTGGAATTGGTTCTTGATTTTTTGAATTGTTTTTTCGTTTTGGGGACTGCTAGGATTGAAGGAACGATGATTTTTAAGTCGACGCCATTTTTCTATTTTTTTCATGAGCTCTTGAGATTTTGGAGTCATGTATGCTTCAGTAAATTTATCCCATACATAATCTACTGATTCTACTGATGGATGTACAAGGTCAGATGTGTAAAATCGATAATCTCTTAATTCGTCCAAAACGATTTCATAAGACGGAAAGTATGAGACTTTTGTCTGGTGTACTGCTGTTATGAGGTGTGCTTTCGACAATTGATTTTCTATAAAGCCATCTTTTAAATGCCTCACGGGTGAGATGGTAAATATGATGTTTTTGGCTTCCGCCAAATGTTTAATCTGATGTAAATCGGAAACGATATCTTCTATAGACATCAATGATTTATTAAATAATTGACTGGGCTGTTTATGGCAGTTTGCCACTATTTCTTGTTCTTTGGAATACACATGCGCGGTCCCAAGAGTAACTACCAAAACCTTGGCTTCTGTCCATCTTTCCTGAAATTCCTTTTGGGCTTGACCCAAAACATCCAAAAATCCAGCTTTATCTTTAGCTCGCAAATCCATGTGAAAGTCATAATGACAAATCATTCCATCTCTTTCAACATACCGATTTTCATCAAGCTCTTCCTTCGCTAATAATAGATTCATCATTTTTAAAATAGATCTACTATTATATAAGATACCTGTAGGATTCGTCAAACTGCCAAAACCATTATACCTAAGCTTCTGTTGAATATTTTCTGCAAAACAAGATCCAAAAGAAATGATGAAATCCTGATGATCAATCTGAAATTCACCTTGCTTTATCTGTATTTCGGTCCTCCAATTCATAGGGTAAAAGTACGATGAATTATTTTTTGAATTACAATCTCTTTATGTTCTGCGTTAAATTAACGTAATTTATAAATAAAATATCTATTCATGCGAATTATCATATTCCTTCTTTTGCTTATTCCTTTTACTTCCAGTGCGAGTGAAGATCTTAAAGCTTTTATTAAAAAGCAATTTCCTCGGGCTGAAATAAAAAGTTCTGACGCCAAGTATCATTATCGCTTTCAGTATGAAGTTACTATACAACAATGGATTGATCACGACGATCATTCCAAAGGAACATTTCCACAGCGTATATTTTTATCGCATTACTTGAAGGCAGCACCTATGTTGATGGTGACAGAAGGTTATAATGCAGGTCCACGCCATTATGAATTAACGGAGATTCTAACGAGTAATCAGTTGATTGTTGAGTATAGATTTTTTGGAAAATCTAAACCAGAGCAAGTGGATTATACGTATTTGACAAATGCTCAGGCAATGGAGGATTTACATAGGATAAATAAGGCTTTTAAGAAGTTTTATAAAAAAGAATGGATTAGTACAGGCATTTCAAAAGGAGGAACAACATGTATGTATTATAAAGCGACATATCCACGAGATGTACGTGTAGCAATTCCATATGTTGCTCCTTTACCAAATGCAAGAGAGGATAAACGGACAGAGGCATTAATTGCAACAGTAGGAGATGATGCTTGTAGACAGAATTTGTTTGCTTTTCAGCAACATGCTTTGAGTATTCAAGATAGTTTATTGGCTTACGCCCAAAAAGATAAAGAAGAAAATAATCTGACATTTAATAGAATAGAGGGATTAGAAAAAGCGATAGAGTATGCGATATTGGAGTATACGTTTTCATTCTGGCAAATGGGACATGATTGTTCTGATATTCCAACGAATAAGTCAGCTAAAGCTACTTATAAGAGTATAAAGAATATCGTAGGAATAGATTTTTATAGTGATGGAGTTATAGCATTTTATGAACCTGCCTTTTATCAATTTATGAAAGAGAATGGATATTATGGATTCATGCATAAGCATCTGGAGGAAGGAATTAAACATGTAAAAGCATATGACAATTCTATTTTCGCACCACAAAATGTAGATCTTACCTATGATCCAAGTTATAACAACTGGGTAAAGAAACGACTTGATGCAAAGGCTAAAAGGATGTTGATTATACAAGGAGAATATGACCCTTGGGGTGCATTGACTTATAAACCATTAGATGAAAATAAAGTGAAATTGTTTGTAAAGGAAGGAGGCTCACATAGAGTAAGAATCAAAGACTTTTCAAATCAAGAACAAAAGGATATATATAATGTGTTGAGTACGTGGTTAAAAGCAGATATTAAGCCATTGAAGAGTTAAATTTGTTGTATAAACAACTAATTTTTAATAAGTTATTAACATAGAAATGATTTGTAGCTTTCCATATTGTTTATATATTAGTGCCTGAATTTTAATACAGATGAGATATACATATACATATTTTAGTTTCTTTTATTTCTGGATGAAGTCCATTGGTAGGTGATAACATTATATGTATTAAAGAATAAATTAGAAACCTATCAATTTTTGTTGATGGGTTTTTTTTATGTAAAGTATTTATGGCGAAAAGGATAATAATACAAGGAGTAAAAGGATCTTTTCATGATATAGCTATGCACTATTATTTTGAAGGAGAGGTTGTGGATTTTGTTGTTGCAGATAGTTTTCCAGAATTATTTGAAGATTTTACAAATGATACAAGTATAGATCATGGGATTATTGCAATAGAAAATACGATAGCAGGAAGTATTATGTATAATTATACATTATTAAAACAACACAGTTTTCAAATAACGGGAGAATTATTCTTACGAATAAAACATAATCTTATGGGATTACCTGGAACGAAATTAGAAGATGTATCAGAGGTGCATTCGCATCCAATGGCTCTTTCCCAATGTAAAACGTTTTTAAATAAAAACAGACATTGGCAAAAAATAGAACGTGAGGATACCGCATTATGCGCAGCAGAAATAGAGTTAAGAAGGAAGAAAAACTTTGCTGCGATTGCTAGTGAATTAGCAGCAAAGGAATACGGCCTTGATATATTGGCAGAAGGTATAGAAACGGATAAGCAGAATTTTACAAGATTCTTAATCTTATCTCGGAATAGTTCTAATCAAGAAATAAAGGGGGGAAAAGAGAAGGCTTCTATTTGTTTTAGTTTGAAGCATGAGACGGGTTCTCTTAATAAAGTGCTTGCAATGTTGTCATCTTATGATTGTAATCTAACTAAAATTCAATCAGCACCTATAGTGGGAAAGGAATTCCAGTACTTCTTTTTTGTGGATTTTATAATGGAGGATAACTCTTTCGAAAAGATTATAACAGGCTTAGAAAATGAGGTGGAGAGTCTACAGATTTTAGGACATTATAAAGAAGGATTGTTTTATGAAAGTTAGAATTGCAGATCGATTAAAGCAGGTAGAAGAATATTATTTCTCTCGCAAACTAAAAGAGATTGCGGCTCTGGAGAAGGCTGGAGAAAGCATTATAAATTTGGGAATAGGTAAGCCAGATTTAGCTCCGCCAGCAAGTATTATAGATCAGTTGAAAAGCGAAGCGATGATTCCATCTGCTCATGGATATCAATCGTATAAGGGAATTTCAGAACTAAGGGAATCGATAGCTGCTTTTTATGAAAAGTATTATCAAGTCGCGTGTGATGCAGATACAGAGATTTTGCCATTGATGGGAAGTAAAGAAGGGATTATGCATTTAAGTATGGCCGTACTCAATCCTGGAGATGAAGTTTTAGTGCCGAATCCTGGTTATCCTAGTTATGCTGGTGCTACTAAATTAACAGGAGCAATTATAAAGAACTATGACCTTATAGAAGCAAATAATTATCAAATCGATTTACAACAGATTGATGATTTATCGAGTGAACGAACGAAAATTATTTGGCTAAACTATCCGCACATGCCTACTGGGGCAAAAGCAAACCCTGAAATTCTCCAAGAGTTAATCTTTTGGGCGAAAGCCCGAGAAATAATAGTAGCTTCAGACATCCCATATAGCTTTATTTTGAATGAAAACCCACTTAGCATCATGTCGCTTAAAGGAGCAAAAGATTGCTGTGTAGAATTAAATTCTCTGAGCAAAAGCCATGGAATGAGCGGATGGCGAGTAGGTATGGCTATAGCGAATGAAGAAATCATCAAGGCAATGTTGAGGTTCAAGTCAAATATGGATTCAGGAATGTTTCGTCCAATCCAAGTTGCAGCTGCAGCTGCGCTAAAAATGGAAGATAAATGGTATGAGACGAATAATGAGATTTATAAGGAAAGGAAAGCATTAATTCTGGAAATGTTAGATAAAATTGGATTTGGATATAAGTCAAATTCAGCGGGTCTTTTTGTGTGGACGAAAGTAAGCGAGCGCTTTACAAATGGAGAGGAAGCGAGTGACTTTTTCTTACAAAAGTGTAGAGTTTTTGCACCTCCAGGAATGATTTTTGGGAGTAACGGAGATGCATATGTTAGGTGGTCTTTATGTCAACCTAAAGAGGTTATTGATGAAGCATGTCGTAGGATTATAACAGTAATGAATTATTAATGATAAGAAAGAGAAAAATAGGTATAATTGGTCTAGGACTAATTGGTGGTTCCTTAGCAAAGAGCTGTAGAGAGGTGACATATCTAGAACGGATAGTAGGGGTTGATATGAGTGATGTTCATAAGAAACAAGCACTAGAAATGGGCTTAGTTGATGAAGTAATGGAATTGGAAGAAGCTGTGTCGACTTGCGATATTTTAGTTTTGGCAACACCGGTACACATTATTGTAGATTTATTGCCAGACATATTAGATTTGGTAGAAGATCAAGTAGTTTTTGATGTGGGAAGTGCGAAAAAAGCAATTGTAGACTGTATTGCTA
>CAZSKA010000165.1:0-9130 GCA_964607315.1 uncultured Saprospiraceae bacterium
ATATAGGATAATACTATTAATAAAGGAAGATTGTTTTCAAAAACTTGTGAAAGCGTTTTTACATTTGAAATTTCATCCACCTTTCTATCTCTGTAATCAAATGGAAGTGTTATAGCAAAAATAAAAGCTGCTTTTTCCATCATGATTAGGAATGATGAAGTAATAGAAATTTCGTTAATAAAAGCAGGAATAAATGCAGACAGGATAGCATAACTAAAGGCAACAAGGAATATTTTTATATAATTAAAATCCCTTAGTCTCTTTTTATTGATAAATACAGGTACGATGTATAAAAGAGAGATTAAAGACGGTATAAGTACCAATAACTTGACTTGATTTGGAAGAAGGAAACAGCTAATACCTGAAGTTATAAAGGCAAAAACAGAGTGGACTTTTATGTGTTTTCTATACTTTCTGACAATCTGGAATCTCTCATCCAGAATATCATCGCTCACTTTATTTATGCCTATTATTTTATGTAGAGAATAAAGAAGCCAAGTACTAGAACACATAAATATGCAATAGGTTAAATCAATAGATTGGCAAATCAATAGATACGTGCTTGCAGTAAAGCATGCTACGCATATCGCAATATGTATAGAACTATAAATATAAAATTCAAAAAATTTCTTCACCAATTCATTTTATTGATATCAAAAGTACATTGATTTTGAATATATTTAGGTTATAAATTTATTATTATGACGATTATCATACCACTGGGAGTCATAGCTTTTATTTTAGCAGCCATTTTTATAGTAAGGTCTCAAAATAATAGGACTAGATATTTAAAGTTAAAGTCAGATTCCATATCAAATAATGACGAATATTTGGTTAATGTGTTGAATACTGGTGAAGCACGGCGAACATTAATTAGTGAAGAAAATGGACGTTTAAATGTTTCTACTGATATTCAAATTTTCCAACTTACTGAAGAGGGTAAATTAAAGGTGAGAGTATCCTCTTCTTTAGATAGTATTCCAGTAAACTTTGATTTTTCAACAATTATTGATCCTATGTATTCATCATCCATAAAGGATGTTGATAAGAAAATAGATTCCATGGTTGCTTTTCCTTATCGTGAAGTGAGAACTAAGGCTATACTTAATTATTTGAATGGCACATATGCCATTGGTCATGGTGATTTAAGATATGATCCATGTATTGCAATTAAATATTCAGATGTAAAAGTTAATCTTGATAGGAAGGAAATAAATTTATCTGGAGATTTCGATGATGGGGGAGATTGGAGAATGAATATTGATTATGACCGAAAGCGTTTAGTGATTGATGCTAGTTTAGAGAGTTTAAGGAATCAATCAAACTTTAGTAAGTATTTTATTGATTTTGTAGATTAGTTTTTAACGCTTTAAGTTCGATACAATATGTTGTTTTATGTTTTAATGCCCATTATTATAGGAATTGTATATGAGTTGATTGCTAAAAATGGAGTGAATAAGAGATTAAACGAACTTTTTACTGCTTCTGTTAAAGAGCCACAAATTGTTCATAGTAAATTCAACACCAAGAATAAAAATGAAACCAGTCTTTTTCTTAATGGAGACTACTTGTACATATCAACCGATTTAAAATTATATGAGTATTTAGATAATGGAAAATTCAATGCATACATTTCTTCTACTTTTGAAAATACACCTGTAAAGGCAAAATTAATAAGTGAAATAGACGGGAAACGCTTTGATTTTACAGCTAATGTTCAGGAAGAAATAAAGCTTGAAAAATGGGGCTTTATTTATTCTTCACATGAGAGTAAAGAAGTATTAAAGATTCTAAAGGATAAGTTTGAATTGCCTGTGGAATACTACCATAAAGGAATTTCATTTATTTTCGAAAATGCTGATATAAATTTTGATAAACACAAGCAAGTCTTATTTATAAAAGGAAGATTCCCTGATGGAGGTGATTATAGCTTAAGTATTGATTTTCAATCTTTCAGATTAGAAATTAAAGCGAAGTATTCAAGCTTAAAAACAAAATCAAATTATCCTCTGGTTTTCTTTGAGAAGTAACTGTTAATTCACTCATCTAAATTCGTATTACACTTTATTTAAGTGACCAGATGTATTTTGTGATATCTTTAATAGACATATTGATTTCAGTAATCATAAAGCTTTTATTGGAATTAGAGTAAAAAAACTGATTGTAATATATGTCTAAACCATTATTCCAATTCTTGAGATTATGCTTGTATTTCAGTAAAGAACCTATATTGTTTTGACTCATATTGGATTCTACCTCTACAACAGTGATGTCGGAATTATGCGCTTCAAATGATCGATACATATCATTTAATTGTTTTTTTATAATACTTCCTGTAGTTTTATTAATCTGCATTCTTTGTTGTTCCAAAATAATTACAGTATGGAATTCAGAAGTTGTATCAGCGAAAATGTCAACTTCCGCATCTATGAATTCAGCGCTGTGTAAAGTTTCCTGAAAGAGATATAATGCTAATGTGTCTTCCTTTAATTTAGAAACATCTTCTTTTACTCTATATCTGCTCGTTCTTTTAAAAGAAGCTGGAAGTTTAATATTCTTGTCTATCTCTAAAAGTGAAAATGTTTTTGCATTTTCATATGGAGAATTTGATTTCTTTTGATTGCTGCAATTTAAAAAGAAAAGGCATATAGTTATTAGAATATAAAGTGTGGGTTTCATGTTTTATTGGTTTTCTAGTTTATTCTCCAAGGTGGATTCTTTCTATTTTTACCTGCCTTGTATAATTTGATTTTATTCCCGTCTGGATCAAATAATATAGCTTCTCTCCAAAGCCAAGATTCGTCAGTTGGTAATTGATCGAAGTGAAGTTTTTCTTTTAACTCTGTCACTTTCTTATCTAGATCTTCTAATTCAAAATAAATGACTGTCTCATTACGTGACACTTTATCACATACATGCAATGAAAATGTGGAATCACCTTCAGGACATATAAATCTGGCATAATGGTCAGTAGAATGAACGATTAGTTTTAATCCTAATGTGGAGTAAAATTCGATTGCTTTTTCCAAGTCTGTACACCCAACAGTAATCTGGTTTAGATTCATTTTGCAATTGTTTTATCAAAGTCTACAGCAGCTTTTGTTACGTGAATTATTTCTTCTAATGGCATGTCTTCTAATTTGAAAACAGTTATACCACCAACTTGTTTTCTATCTCTAAAGTCTAAAATTCTTGACTGATATTCAAATCTTCTCGCATTTAAGTAGCAAATTTCTATGCCACCTCTTTTCGGTTGATTGACATACAATACCCATGTATTTCCGTAATAGAATGGAATTCGAAATTTGATTTTGGGCGTAAGCCCAAAGTCCTGAGTGAAAATATCATGAAGAGTAAATAAAACTTCTTGTGCATTTTCCTCACAAGACTGAATATATTCCTCTACCGGATTCATTAAAAGTACTTGAAATTATGATTATTCTCTATTTTCAACAAAGTTTCGTATATCAGCTTAGTGACATTTGCAATGTCATCTTTATGAGCCATTTCTACGGTTGTATGCATGTATCTTAGAGGCAAAGAAATAAGTGCAGAAGGTACACCACCATTGCTATAAGCAAATGCGTCAGTATCGGTTCCTGTACTTCTAGAACTTGCAGCTCTTTGATAAGGAATGTCTTTTTCATCACCTGTGTCAGTTATTAATTGTAATAACTTCGTATGTACAGCAGGAGCATTTGTTAGACTAGGTCCCTTACCTGCATATATATCTCCTTGGACTTTTTTATTAATCATAGGAGTATTAGTGTCATGGCAAACATCCGTTATAATAGCTACATGTGGCTTGATTGTATCAGCCATCATCTGAGCACCACGTAAACCAATTTCTTCTTGAACTGCATTTACAATATATAGCGAGTAAGGCAATTCTATTTTATTCTCTTTTAATAATCTAGCAACTTGAGCAATACAAAAACCACCCATTCTATTATCTAGAGCTCTTCCAGTATAATATCTATCATTTACTAAGTGTAATTCATCCTCGAAAGTAACAACATTTCCTACACGGATTCCCATTCCAAGAACTTCATCTTTATCTTTAGCTCCTACATCTATGAAAATATTATCCATGGTAGGAGATAATTTGGATTTATCACCTCTTCTTGTATGAATGGCAGGCCATCCAAAAACACCAGTAATCGTTTTATCTTTAGTAAAGATGTTTACTTTTTTTGAAGGAGCAATGATATGGTCTGAGCCTCCATTTCGAATTACAGAAATAAATCCTTTATCATCAATGTAGTTAACATACCAAGCAATCTCATCAGCATGAGCTTCTATAACCACACGAAATTCTTTTCCCGGATTGATAATAGCGTATGCTGATCCGTAATTATCTAGATGCCATTCATCTGTATATTTCTCAACATATTCAACCCATTTTTTCTGACCTTCAGCTTCGAAACCTGTAGGAGAAGAACTATTTAGATAGTCGAATAAAAATTTTTCAGAATCTTTCGTGTAAACCTTCATATTTAATTAGCAAATGATGCAGCCCATTTTTGCGGATCTGCATTCCAGTTATTTAAAATTTCTTTTTCTTTCGGCGTAATATAGTTATTCTCTTCCGCTTGTTCAAGCATAGTAGAATAATTACTCAATGTTTTGAATAAACATCCTGCATCTGCAAAGTTTTTTACAGATTTTTCAAACTCATATGTAAATAAAGCAACGGTGCCTACTATTGTAACTCCTTCTTCCTTTAGTGCATTCACAGCTTGAATACTAGAACCTCCTGTTGAAATAAGATCTTCTACTACTATATATTTGTTTGCAGCAGAAATATTTCCTTCAATTAAGTTCTGTCTGCCATGTCCTTTCGCTTTAGAACGAACATAAATGAAAGGTAATCCTAGTTCATCAGCAATTAAAGCACCATGAGCAATACCTGCTGTTGCAACGCCAGCAATGCCATCGAAATCACCAAAACTTTTAGCAAGCTCTGACAATTCTTTTTTGACGAAGTTTCTTACTTCAGGGTACGAAAGTGTCATTCTATTATCGCAATAAATAGGAGATTTCATTCCACTTGCCCATGTGAAAGGCTGAGTAGGACTTAGTTTAATTGCTTGAATATCAAGTAAATGTTTGGCAAGTTTTTGCGCTACAGTCATTCGTTTAATTTCAGATTTGCAAATGTAATTAAAATGTTAGGATTCAATAAGTTTTAATAAGTTAATGCAAAAAATTATCCTTAAATCTTAATATATTCTCCAGGTTTTAAGTTCCCCAAAGTAAATTCAGCTATTTCCAATCTCACTAATCTTAGTACAGGAAAATTAACAGCTGCAAACATCTTTCGTACTTGTCTTTTCTTTCCTTCCGATATCGATATCTCTGCCCAAGAAGTCTTTAATTCTTTTCGCTTCCTTATAGGAGGATTTCTTTCCGCTAATATGGGTTCTCCAATTTTAGAAACTAAAGCAGGTCTCGTCGTAAATTCTTTTTTATTTATTCTAAGTAGAACTCCCTTTTGGAGTTCTAAAATAGCTTCGTCATTTATCTCTCCTTCTAATTGTACAATATATTTCTTGTATTTATGAGTAGAAGGGTGTAAAACTCTGTTTATTAGATCTTTGTTGTTAGTTAGTAAAAGAAGTCCTTCACTGTCTTTGTCAAGTCTTCCCACAGGATAAACATCCTTTTCAACGTCTAAATAATCAGCTAAAGTTATGTGATCCTCATGTTCTTTTGTGAACTGAGATAATACATTAAATGGTTTGTAAAATAGATATGTATGTTCCTTAAACATTAAATAGAAAATGCATAATGTCACCATCAGTAACTACATATTCCTTACCCTCTATACCAAGCTTTCCAGCTACTTTTACTTTGGGCTCCGACCCATACTCAATAAAATCATTATACTTTATTACTTGAGCACGAATGAAACCTTTCTCAAAATCTGTGTGAATCACACCAGCTGCCTCGGGTGCTTTAGCTCCTTTGCGAACGGTCCAAGCTCTTACTTCTTTCTCTCCAGCTGTGAAATATGTAATTAGATTCAATAATTTATATGAAGCTAAGATTACTCTATTAACGCCAGGTTCATTTAATCCCATGTCTTCCAGAAATTCTAATCTCTCTTCTTTCGTATCAAGTTCAGCAATGTCTGCTTCTATTTGAGCGCTTACCAAAATCACCTCAGCAGGCTCATTTTCTATCGCTTTTTTGAATGCTTCTACGTGTCGATTACCTTCATGAACGGAATCTTCATCGACATTACACACATATAAAATTGGCTTAGCAGTTAATAACTGCATATCAGTATAAATCTCCATTTCATCTTCCTCTAATTCAAGTGATCTAGCAGGTTCGCCTTGTTCAAGGTGATTGTAAATTTTATTCCCAACTTCCACATTTCGAACGGCTTCTTTGTCACCTCCTTTAGCTGCTTTTCTTAGACGTTCCATACGTTTTTCAGCAGTCTCTAAATCCTTTAAAATCAATTCGGTATCAATGATTTCTTTATCTCTTACTGGATCTACACTTCCATCGACGTGAATCACATTATCATTGTCAAAACAACGGATAACATGAATGATAGCATCTACTTCTCGAATATTTGCCAAGAACTGATTTCCCAGGCCTTCACCTTTACTAGCTCCTTTAATCAATCCAGCAATATCTACTATCTCTACAGTAGTAGGTATAACTTTCTGAGGATTAACTAATCCTGCTAATTGGTCGAGACGTTCATCCGGTACAGTAATAATGCCTACATTAGGTTCTTTAGTTGCAAATGGAAAGTTTGCAGCTAATGCTTTTGCGTTAGTCAATGCATTAAATAAAGTTGATTTTCCAACATTTGGTAATCCTACGATTCCGCTTTTAAGTGCCATAAAAGGTGATTTTTGCGCCGCAAAAATAGCTTATTTTTCTTAATGTGAGTGGCAAATCACTTACTTTTGATTTTATGAACTATTTAGCCCACATTCACTTGTCCGGAGATAACGACGAAGTTTTAATAGGAAATTTTATAGCAGATTTTATTCGAAACAAGGAGGTAGCAGAGCTTTCAAAGACAAATAAGACTGGTGTTTTATTACATCGTCACATCGATGCGTATACTGATATTCACCCCACAGTTAGGAAGGTGACAAAGATATTTCGTCCTACTCAAAGAAAGTATGCGCCCGTAGTTTCGGATATTATTTTTGATTATTTATTAGTTAAAAATTGGGATAAATTCAGTAAAGTCGAACTGAAGAAATTCAAGAAAGCATCGTATTTAAGATTAGTTAATAATAGTAAGGGGTTACCCCCAAAGGCGTACAAGAAGGTTGTTTCCTTGTGCTCGGGTGATTTTATTTCATCCTATGAATCCCTGGATGGTATTTCTTATGTTTTCAGTAGGATGGATAAAAGAAGTAAGTTCACTTCTAATTTTGCAAATGCAAGAGAGGTGTTAGTGGATCAAGAAAAAGAGCTAAATAAATTGTTTCTAGAATTTTATCCACAGTTAATAAAACAGTGTAAGCTCTTTATGAAAGGTTATATCAAAAAGTAAAAAAGTCTTGTTATTTTTCAGAGAAGAAAATGGAATTTATCCTTCAAAATGGAAGGTCAAAGTAAAAGTTCTACTTCTCAAAGAGTCAATAACTCCAGATTCGTTCAGTGTATTGTTAAACCTAAGAACATTACCAATTCCCTGTGATACTTTTATTTCAGGACTCAAAATAAAGTATGGAAAGAAAAATTGTATTCCACCACCTATTTCTAACGAAAAGTCGTGCGGTGTTACTGTTACGAAGTCATCAGCACGTCTACTCCTACTGAATCCATTCACATCATAGGAGTATTTCATTCCACCTATTACAAAAGCACGCATATCTCTGTATGGATCAGATTTATATCTTATGAGAAAGGGTATATCAGCATAAACAAACTCTATACGTTCTGTAAAATATGGACTTTCTTCACCGGGATTAAAATATTCTAGAGATCTCTCTGATAGAGAAAATCCAGCTAATACTCTAAAATCAAAGTATTGACCAAGCTTAAGATTGAAAATTCCCTGGAATGTAAGACCAGGTCTAGCTAATGAGTTATTAATTCCAATAGAGTCATTTAAAATGAAACTATCACTGTGGTTGACAACAAAGTTTGAAGTATTTAGACCTAATGCTATTCCATAGTATACAGGTTTATACTTAAAACTATTGAAGTTGTAAGATTTGTTATTTAATTGGCCTTGGGCCGCAAAACTGCATAATAGAAGGGCTAATATTATTTGGTACCTGTGTATACAGCGCATATTCCCATACTTAACTTTTGCCATTCGTTATTTTTTAAACCTATATTTTCCATATGTTTTACAAACTTATCATAATCTGGAAAAGCTTGTACACTTTCATATAAATATTTATATGCTTTTGGGTCTTTTGAAGTTAAACGACCAATTGTTGGTAAAATGTATTTGAAATACAAATTAAATCCAATTTTAAATGGAATGAAAGTCGGTTTAGTGAATTCAAGGATAACCATTTTTCCACCTTCTTTCGTAACTCGTCGCATTTCCGCTAGTCCTTTTTCTAGATTTTGGAAGTTCCTAACTCCGAAAGCGACTATAGAGGCATCAAAAGTATTATCATCAAAAGGCAGATTCTCGCTATCTCCATTGAACAGTTCTATTCTACTGTCAATCTGCTTCTTGATTAATTTTTTTCTGCCAATAGCTAACATTTCATCACTAATGTCTACACCTGTAATATGTTCTACGTCAAGTAATTTGTCGGCAGCGATGGCTAAATCACCTGTTCCTGTGGCAACATCAAGTATCTTTTTAGGATCAAGGTCTTTAAGTTTCATGATGGCTTTTCTTCTCCATCTTTTATCGACACCTAATGAAAGTAACTTGTTCAAGAAATCATAAAAAGGAGCTATTTTATTGAACATGGATTCTACCTGTGTTCGTTTCGCTTCTTCTTGACTGTATGGCTTAACTTGTTCGCTCACCCGTTTGATTTGTTTTGCAAAGTTACTTTTATAAAAAAAACTATCCCATTCAAGATATTAAAAGTTTTAAAATGACGATATTTTATAAGCAATTTTGGACTTTAAACCAACAAAAAAAGACACATTACACAGTTTAAAGTATATTACTATT
>CAZSKA010000166.1:0-8979 GCA_964607315.1 uncultured Saprospiraceae bacterium
AAAAATTAAGTATCAAAATTTTATACGACATTTTGAAATTAAATTGGTATAATTTCTAACGAAGTAGAATGGATTTTCTATCCAACTATATGCCTTACATTAGCCTTAAATTGGTATTATTTATGTTTCTTTAACTTGTGACGCCACCACAGCCTTGTGCTCCCTTAACTCCAATGCGTCATAAGTAATGGTGATTGAGCAAAAGTTGGCGAAGCTTTTATTTCAAGGGCATTTCAGGTCGTAATAGATTTCCTATTGCATAATGCCGGTTAAACTCTATCAACAAGAATTAAGAGCGTTAAAATTTGCATTGCTTGCTGCACAGAATTTGTGAGTAATTCATTCCAATCCAAATCTTCATTGTTATCCTCTTCCTCAGTTTGCTGAGGTAAATCAGGAATTACAATTACAGATCCTTTTCTAACTTTAGGATAAACTTTGAAAAAGCCATAATTCTTAGTTTCAGCTACTTCTCCATTTGGATGACTGACAAACACATTTTTTCTATCAGATTCTTCATCAAACCCACCTGCAAAACTTTCTATATAATAATCCGCTCTTTTATTTGGAAAATAAGCAGTACTTAATTTATTGCGATTAACATCATCAGGAGTTTCTTGTATAGAATTTCGGTTACTTCTAGCAACAAGTCTACTTTGAATTGTTACGATATCTTCCTTTTTAGGAATTGTTACTTGATCTCGCGGTTTCATGATATAATTAAACTTAGAATTGTTAAATTGTAAAGCCTGATCTAAATTCATAACCACTAGACCAATATCATTATAAGCACGCTCTAATCTTGCACCTTCAGAAAATGCTTCGTCTGTTAAACCACCAGCTCTTTTGATAAGAGAACTTAGCTTTTCATTTTTATCTAATAACACATAGTTACCTGGGTGTTTCACTTGGCCATTTAGAGTAACCACTTGTTGATTCTCAAATTCAGAAACTGCCCTTACATATACTTTATCAAAAGGCTCTAATATGTAATTTGAACCTTCTCCATTTACCGATAAATCAGGATCAACAGATATAGTTGCTACTTTAATTTCGGTTGGTTGATTGTTTTGGATAATAAGTCTACTTATTTCAACATCACTAGTCAATGCTGATAATTCAAATCCTCCTGATAAAACAAGCAAATCTTTAACCGTCATTGATTTTCCATACTTGTAATTCCCTGGATTTTTAATTTTTCCTTCTATCGACACAGAATAGCTTCTCGAGGCAAAATCATTCTGTAAGATAACAATAGAATCAAATGGCATTATAAGTATGTCCTCTGCAGACTTTGCTTTCGCTTGAGGATTAATTCGAATATACTCTATCTCGTTTTCATTGAGCGGATCTTTTCTAAAAATCATTCCCACTTTACTTGCATCTCTTCTTAATCCTCCGCCAAAGTACACGATATCAGATAAATATGTTTCGTCTTTTTTATAAGGGTAATTCCCTGGAAATTTGATAGCGCCTGAAATTTCTACATTGTTTTGTGAATCTACAAAACGCTTTAAATTCCAGATAATCAATTCATCACTGTTCTGTAATTCTAAATTTTGTGGGCTAGATGGATTACTCATCACTTCCTCTAAATTCACTTTGATGAAGTCTGGACTACCGTCAATATTCACTCTCTTAACTAGCGCTAGATCTAACTTACTACTTCCTGTAAATATTAACAATTTGGCTAAATCGCTAACTTTCATATTATTTTTCAATTCAAAAGAACCGGGGTTATTCAAAGCACCTGTAACAGATACTGAATTTTCTATATTCTCATTTAATGAAAAAACATTGATTTCGTCACCTCCAACTAATCTCATATTTCTTCCTGCGCTGGATTCGTAATCTAAATCAATAATTGTCAATTTATTATCCACAAATCTCTTTAGTTCAATTGTATTAACATTAGCATTATTCGATAAGCCTCCTGCATAATCTAGCAAATCATCAAATGTTTCACCATCCTTTAGTTCATAATTAAGAGGCCTAACTACAGCACCTCTTATTTTCACTTCATTAGTTCTGGTGGGCACTTGAATTACATCATTGTTAGAAAGTCCTATATCCTTAAACTCCGCAGGATTGTTTAAATACTTATATAGATCTATATCTCTAACTTCTCCATTGCTCTTAAAAATTCTTATATTTCTATAAGAGCCATTTTTAGTGATGCCCCCTGCTGCTTGAATCGCATTTATTGGCGAATTAACCGCTGACAAAATATATCCTCCATTATTTTCAACTTCTCCATATATATTAATGGCAATAGTTCTAGCACCAACCACATTTGCATTAAAATCTCCTGGACTGAAAATATATTTTCTACTAAATACTTTCTCTAGTTTTTCCTTTGCTTCATTCATGGACAATCCAGCTACTACAACCCTATTTTCTCCACTTTTATACAAAATAGAACCATCATTATTAACTGTGTAAACCTTACTTAATTGTGAAGCTCCAAATATAGAAATTGAGATTTCATCGCCCACATCAAGGATATAAGTTCCTGGTACTAATCCATCTCCTGAAAGTAATGGAAAATTACCTTCCTTAAACAATTGTTGTCCATAAAGACTTATTGCTTTATTTTTTGTTTCATTTTCTCCAGTATCTTGTTCGACTATTTCCGGGTTTTCAAAAACTGTTTTCTCTTCTATTACTATTGGCTCTTCAGATACTTGATTAATTCCGTTTTCTCTTTTGCTGGAAATAAATGCATTAAAATCCTCGTTTAGCTTGACATAATCTGTTGGAGAAAGATTTTCTAAATCTTCATTACTCAAGCCTCTCGCATTCAAAAATTCATCAACTTCCTCTTGAGAAACACCTCTAGACTGTAAGTCAGCTTGAATATCAGCAGCACTTAAAGGTGACTGAGCATGAACTGAAATCAATAACACATTGAAAATCAATGCCAAAAGTACATATTTTAATTTCACTTTATAAGGATTTTTAAGAAGATGCAAAGTTGTAAAATTTTTCGTAATACTGCTTATAGTCACCTGAGGTTATATTTTTCAACCAATCTTGATTATTAAGATACCAATCTACTGTTTTTGTCATGCCTTCATCAGGCTGAATACTAGGTTTCCAAGCTAATTCATTGATGATTTTTGAAGCATCAATTGCATACCTATGATCATGTCCTTTTCTATCTGTTACAAATCTTATTCTAGATTGTGCATCCCCTTGTTCTCTTCCAAGCTTTTCATCAACAATATCGCACAGCATTCTCACTAGTTGGATATTCTGAAGTTCATTCTCACCACCAATATTATACGTCTCACCATTTTTCCCTTCATGGAAAATAGTATCAATCGCAGTAGCATGATCTTCCACCCATAACCAATCTCTCACATTAGTTCCATCACCATAAACAGGTAAATCTTTTTTATTGATTATATTGTTTATAACCAATGGAATAAGCTTCTCCGGAAATTGATAAGGTCCATAATTATTTGAACAATTACTTATGACAATAGGAAGATTAAAGGTATGATAATAAGCTCTTACCAAATGATCACTGGAAGCTTTTGATGCAGAGTATGGACTTCTAGGATCATAAGATGTCTCTTCCGTAAAAAAGCCAGTATCTCCTAAACTACCATATACTTCATCAGTAGAAACATGATAAAATCGATGCTCCCCTTCTTTCCAATTTTCTTTTGCCAAGGCCAATAGATTTGCCGTTCCTATTACATTTGTTTCTATAAAGGCTAAAGGATTTTCTATTGATCGATCGACATGTGATTCTGCAGCTAAATGAATAACATCTGAAAAATTGTATCTTTCCCAAATCTCCCTTAACTGTTGTCGATCAACTATATCAAGTTTCTCAAATTTATAATTCGGTAAGCCTTCTACATCTTTAAGATTTTCTAGATTACCTGCATAGGTTAATTTATCTCCATTTACAATTCTGTATTCCGGATACTTATGAAGCATTAATCTGATTACATGATTTCCTATGAATCCAGCTCCTCCAGTTACTAATATAGTTTTTCTAAATTCCATAATAACAATGATTTAAACGGTCACAAAGGTAATTAAATTCCTTGTTTACCATATTCAAACGATTTATTAGATATTTTTAATTTGTCTTAACTCATATATAAGAATAAATATCCTACATCATATACCATTATTCCTTCGTTTTCTATATACTTTTACAATACATAAAAAGCCGTAATGAAAAAAAACTATTTATTAATCCTCTGTTTATTCACATCTTTCATAGCGAGTGGTCAATTATATGATCGAGTAGATTTAGGCTTTCGATATGGTTATGATTTGCCATCAGCAGATTTAGCTGACAGATTTGGAGGTAGCTTTAACCCTGAATTAAGCATTCAGTTCGACAAAAATAATTATTTTTTTGGTGCTCATGGAAGCATGTTTTTAGGTTCATTTGTTAAAGAGGATGTAATCAGTAATCTTAGAACAAGTGAGGGATTTTTAATAAGTCAACAAGAGGATCTTGCAATTATTACGATGAAACAGCGCGGTTTTTTAGTGGGCTTGAATGCAGGTAAGTTTTTTCCTCTTTTTGAAAATTTCGGTACACATGGCATTCGTTTTAGATTAGGATTTAATGTCTTTTCTCATTTTATCACTTTTAATAACGAAACAGCTTCCACCAATCAATTATTAGGTGATTACGCTGATGGATACGATAGGCTTTCCAGAGGTTTCGGAATAGAAGAATTTATTGGATATCAATATGTTAGCACAAGAAATACAGTTCGAATTTTTGCAGGATTCAATGGCATTCAAGCAAGAACTAGGAATTTAAGACCAGTTAATTTTGATACCAGATTAAGAGACGACAGTGTTAGACTAGATATTCTATCAGGGATAAGAGTAGGCTTTGCAATTAGTTTATACGAAAATGGCGATGGCTCTGATGTCTTTTATTAATGATAAAATTCTTTTATAATATTCTGACCTTAGTCGGTTCATTTGGCTTTTTCTTATTTAGTTGGGTCAAGCCCAAATGGAAGCTTCGTGCTCAGGGTCTAAGGAATCAGAAGCTTTCCGTTTCCACTACTTCTAAATTATGGTTTCATTGTTCTTCAGCTGGGGAATTTGAACAAATAGCTGAAGTAATTGAACAATTATCAAAATCACTTCCCCAATACCCAATATTTATTTCTTTTTTCAGCCCTTCAGGAATAGAATGGATGGAAGCTAAAAAACTAGATTATCAATACGCTTATTTGCCATTTGATAACAGAAGTAAAATGCGAGCCTTCATTCAAGCTATAAATCCTAAATGTCTAATCATATCTAAAAATGAATTCTGGCCGAATATGCTTGATATATTAGGTAAAAGAGGCATTCCAACTTTTATGGTGTCAGCTAAAGTAACAGAGAATTATCAGGCTTTGAAAAATCCTTTCTTTAGACAAAGCCTAAGCTATCTAAATGGGATTTATACACAAGATGAAAAAAGTAAAAACATACTTTTCAACTACAATAAAAACACTATCCAAACTGGTGATACAAGAATAAGTAGAATACTATCAAGAAGTAAATTTCTAGCTGAAATTCCTTATTATTTTACAAGATTAAGGCCTACCATAGTTTATGGTAGCATGCATAATGAAGACCTTAAGATTATAAACAATATAAAATCATTGACAGCATACAACCATATAATCGTCCCGCACGATGTATCCATTAGCACGATTGATCGTTTTAAAGAAATTTTGGGTCCCAACCCTCCCCTTTCTTCTCAAACAAAAAAGACAGATAATCACCTTATATTAGTCGATGAAATGGGTAAATTATCAAGCATATACAAACATAGCAATTACGCATATATTGGTGGAGGATTTTCAAGCGGAATCCATAATATTATAGAACCTTTAGTGTTAGATAATCAAGTAATTATCGGCCCTAATTACACTAAATTTCAAGAAGCTAATTTTCTTGTCAAAAAGAAGTCTATAGAGGTAATAACACAAGCTGAAGGATTTAGAAAAAGTCTAGAAAAAATCGTTAGTTTACCTGAAGAAACTAAACAGAAGAGGTTAGAACATGTCAAAGAATATATTGATTATAATAAAGATTCTGTGGAGAGAGTTGTAAAAGATATTTTGAAAAAATTAGAAGAAAATGGCAATTAATGTCTTGGTAATAGGTGATGTCATGCTGGATCAATACATGAAAGGCAGTGTCAGGCGTAAATCGCCAGAAGCTGACATACCAGTGCTTGATCAAGTAAAGACAAGAATAGAAGTTGGTGGTGCAGCAAATGTGGCACTTAATGCTAAATTACTTGATTGCAATGTTCATCTAATAGGTGTAGTAGGACGAGATGTAAAGGCAAAAACACTTTCTAGCTTACTTTATCAACATAATATTAATGCAAGTTTAATAGAAGATGAATCAAGACCTACTACGGTGAAGACACGTATATTTAACAATAGTGATCAAATTGTAAGAGTTGATGAAGAATCTACAGCTGATATAGATGCTATCATCCAAGAAGAAGTATTGACTCAGCTAGACAATCTACTTTCTATTCAGAAATTTCATGTTGCCATATTACAGGATTATAACAAAGGGGTGTTATGTGCAAAACTTATTCCTCAGATTATTTCCAAGTTAAAGACAAAAGGAATTTTTATTGCAGTTGATCCAAAAGAAAAAAACATAGAATTATATCAAGGAGTAAATTTATTCAAACCGAATCTGAATGAATTAAAAAAATGGGGTTCTATAGAAAAAAGTAAAAAATTTAATAAAAATTGGGTAGAACGTCTTGCTGAAGAACTAAGAGAAAAAATATGTGCAGAAAAAGTATTAGTGACCCTATCAGAAAATGGATGTTTTTACACTTCGAAAAACACAAGTGCATTTAAAAGTGCTATACCTATTGAGGTTGCTGATGTTTGTGGAGCTGGTGATGCAGTAATGGTTGTTGCAGCTTTGGCAACATTTGAGAATAAAACAATAGATGAAATTTTATCAATAAGTGTCAAAGCTGGCAGGATAGTTTGTTTAAAAGAAGGAGTAAGCACAATCTCAATGGAAGAATTAAATGAAAAATAGTTTAAATCTTTTTATATTGGCGGATACATTTTAATAAAAAAAAATTACAACTGATTATGATGAGAATTTTTACACTCTTATTTGCTATCATCCTTTGTGGCTCAATGAATGCCCAACTAAATGTTATTTGGGGAGGACCAGGAGACCCGAATGGTGAATTTGATGGCGGATTAAATGATTGGACTGCTATAGCTGTTTCTCCAAATGAAGAAGCCTTATGGTTTTGGGACGAAGACGGTGCTGCCAATCAAGGTGCTTTCTTCGGTATGGAAACACCAATTAACTCTGCTTCTGTAGCTAATGGTGCTGCATCTTATGATTCTGATTTCCATGACAATGGTGGAGACCCAGATTCTGTATTTGCTGGTATTATCGCTGCTGCTCCGCAACAGACTGAATTATTGTCTCCAGAATTTTCTACTTTAGGTTTTGATAACGTAGCCGTTACTTGGACTCAAAGTATGAGAAGATTCCAGACTAACGCTTTTGCCATTCATGTAACTACTGATGGAGGAGCAACGTTCACTGAATTCCCAATTGATTTCAACAACAATTATCCAGTAAATGCTGGTTCTATAAACGGTCAGCAATTAACTGTTGATGTAAGTTCTGCAATGGGAAATCAAGAATCTGTTCAATTCAAATTTGTTTATAATGCAAATTATTATTTCTGGACAATTGATGATGTAGCGGTTATAGAAACGCCTGCAGTTGACCTTCAGGTTATCGATATATTTTATCCATTCCCTGCGGCAAACATTCCAGATCATATGATGAATGCTGATACATTGGATTTTGCATTTGATTTTTGGAATGGTGGTATTGAAGACCTAGCAGATGCAACTGCAACTGTAGAAATCTTAGATGAAAATGATGAAGTAGTAATGGGCTATTCTCAGTCGACTGGTATGGTGGCTGCTGGAGATACATTAGAATTTGTGTTTGATGATGTTTTATTACCTGCAGATGTACAATCTTCTTTAGGTCAAGGAACGTACACTATAGTTTACGATGTTCAACCAGTTGACGTTGTAGATCCTTTCCCAAGTGATAACGGTGCTGCTGAGACTTTCGCTGTAACTGAAGATCTATATGACTTAACACAAACAATTATAACAGCAAACTCTTTCAATGGAGGTATTTATGCTGCTGGTGTTGTAATCAGAACAGGTGATCTTCCTGATGGCATGGAGTATTTCACAACGACTGCTTTATTTAACGGAGCAACAAACTCAGGAACAATTGCTAACTCTATTGGTAATGTAGCATTATTTGAAGTTGATCAAGAAGGAGAAGAAATTGACTCTATCTTTACTAACTTAGCTTGGGGAATAAATGGAGATCACGAAAATCTTGAATTAGTGGGATTCACATTCTTCAATGCGGAAGGTGTTGAAAACTTTGCAGATATTCCTACAGACTTATTAAGTACTGAAACAGAAGAAGTTGGTGTTGTTTTAGATAACAATCAGACTTACTGTCTTTCTTATATGTGGGATATTACAAATGAAGGTGAAACTGTATTCTCATCAACATCTGATTTAATCGATTATTTCCAGCCTGTAAACTTAGTACATATTCCAGACCAAGGTTGGTTCTTTGTTGCAGAAGAATTAGCATGGTATATGCCACTAATTATTGAAGCAAGATTAGTTGACAATACAGAAATAACTGAATTAGATGAAAATGCAGTTAGCGTTTATCCTAACCCTGCTATTAACTTCACTACTGTTGATTTAGAATTTAAAGAAGCAACTGATGCTGCTATAATTTTAAGAGATGCTAGAGGAAGTTATATTTCTACAACTTCTGTATTTGGAGTAACGAAACAACAAGTTGAAATCAATGTTTCTGATTTACCAGCAGGAACATACTCTTTCGAGGTTACAACTACTAATAACGAAAGAACTGTAAAAT
>CAZSKA010000167.1:0-8977 GCA_964607315.1 uncultured Saprospiraceae bacterium
GTATTAATTCACGACATACTTCCTACATTCATTTTAAGTCCTGATGGCAAAATGTATTTTGAGAAGTCAAATGGAGCTGGATTCTTACAGGTGGATTTAGTAGTTTATCATGGGATTTTTGAGGATGATTTTGATTTAATTACAGCTCTTTCACTTTGGCGTGGACCATGCTTTCCAAATGCATTCGGAATGATGAATTGCAGGCTAAAACTTCCATGCCTTTCTAGAGCATTAAGGATTTCTTCTTTTGGCGCGATAAGAGGTATGATTCCTCCAGGACAGTCCATCAATTCTAGTAGAAAAATAGTTGCGAAGTGGGGTAATTGGCATTGTGGTGAGAATAAGGAAAATTTCGAAGGAAAATGGATGAGCTCAGCTACATCTGTTTTGGAACCATTCTTTGATGGAACTGCAGTAAGAATAGTTATAGTAGGAAATGAATTTCTTCAAATAGAGATGGATGGTGATAATTGGTTAAAATCAATTCATCATGACAATGCGAGAATAGTAAATGTGGATGAAAAATTGTTAGAAGATTCTTTCAAATTGAAAGAGGCATTTGGTTTAGAAATTATTGCTAATGATTACATCTTAGGTAATGATGATAATCGATATTTACTAGAAGTGAATCACATTCCAAATATGACTCGTTTTAAGGAATTACAGAATATATATTTATCTAATGTTTTTGAATGGTTAGAAAAGCATTCATGACGAAAGAGAGAACTTTTGGGTTCTCTTTTTTTATTGGGCTTAGGCCCAAAGTTTTTTATTCTGAATTGCTGTTTGGAAGTTCGTGCTGTTTTCTTTACTTAACATTTTTATAATACCATCCTCCTTCCTCAATTAAATCAAAATCTGCGCATTTATGCATTTCTTGTACTTCAAATACATTATCCTCTTCCATTAGGTCAAATAATAAATCTTTACTGTTGATTTTACCTGCTTTTTCTTTGTAATTTCTAAAACAATGAAGACTGCCATTTAGCTGATTACCAACTGGATTATAATGAGATAATCTGCAGAATAAACAGGACTTGATCTTCATTCCATATTTCAATTGATTTTGAACATCAATCAATGCATCTTCAAAGGTCGAAAATTTCATTTCTGAAGTTAGGTATTCTCCAGCTATTTCAAGTTGCATTGACACAGGATACATCTCATCTTTTGCTAGCTTTACATCTATATACAGCATAGAAGTCATTTCCTTTTTCGCATCAATAATTTGCAAAGGAATTTCGATACAGAATGCACCATTAATCAAAATCCCTTCTTCACAAGGAACTTTAAAATCTTCATATTCAAATAAACTTCTATCGATTTTACCAGCTAAAGAATCAAAACTGCTTCCACTAAATTCTATTCCTCGTAAAACAATCTTAAGATCCATACCATCAGAATCTAGAACAGCATGCTCTATTCCATATTTATCCTCATATCTAGCTTTATAATGCTGTTTCCTTTTCATGACTCATTTAATGGATTCATCTCTTATTTACCTACAATTCATTAAGATTTTCTCTGGTATAGATTTTATAATCTCTGCATGTTCAACCTTCACTTTTTCTTTATCCAACGTCCCTCCCAAAATGATCATCTCTTTTTGTCGGAATCTTTTACCTAATCGATCATCAATCATTACATTTCTCATACTTTCAGCAATTCCTATCTCTTTCAAAAAAGAATTAGGATGACCAGCTGTACAGAGAACCAATCCATATTTTATTGTTTTCATTTTCTTGATCGGTGATGAATCATCAACACCATAGGCATAACCTAATGAATATACTCTATCAAACCAGCCTTTTAACTTAGCTGGACAATCACTCCACCATACTGGATATAGGAAAATCAAACAATCAACTTCTGCTATTTTAGCATGTTCTTCTAATACATCTTGTGGAATTGGGAGGTGTAAATTTGCGAAGCCTTCTCTCTTATATTCATCTGCTGTCATGTCAGTTTTAAAGTCCATAGCATATAGGTCAGAAATGCTGTATGCTAATCCTCCGTCTTCTAAACTAGATCTTAGCTGTTCCAATATCTCACAGGTGTAAGATTCTTTACTCGGATGACAGTATACAATATGAATCTTCATTTCACACTTCTTTTAATTCTGAACTGCCTTTACTAAAATCTCTACATGTCCACTCCCACTTCTCGTGTAATAAAATTTTATTATCCGAACCCATTTCTATTTCCGAATGACATTTCCCCGTCATAATCTCTAATCCCTTATTCAAATGTTGGTAGGTAAATTCTAGTGTTTCTCCTTTCCTTTTTCCAATCAGAAATCCCTTGAGAATATCACCTCCTGAATAATTTGCCCAAACCATTTCATTTTCCTGATAATAATGGAAAACTGTAGCATCGGAAACTTCCCCATTCGCAGAATTATTCAAGGCTTTGAATTTTTTATTATGGAGATTTATATTCATGTTTCTACAAAATTTATACACCTAAAGGTAGACTAAAACTTCTGACTAAATAGCCAAAATTGCCAAATAGCAATTAGAATTAAAATGATGAGACTCATAGCTTCAGATTCGCTTTAAGCACTTTAAGAAAAATAACTCTTAAACACCTTCATCTCTTACAAAATGAAGATCCAAAATTCCAACATCTTTGGGCGTAAGCCTAAACCTTTTGCAGCTTAACTTTCAAATACTTGAAACTATCTTCTATCGTAGGAAAAATCTCTTTTTCAGGCACCAAGTCAGGTATAATGTCGATAGCTGTCAACATATCACGCGGTTGCTCTTCCAATCCAACTAGTAAAACCTCTATGTTCTGTTCCTCCAAATCGAAAATAATATCTTCTAGAGTATACAAACCAGACTGATCTATATACGGTACCCTATCCATCCTTAGAATCACTGCATCTATATCACCAGGCAGTGCCGAAATTTGGTCTTTGAAATATGAAGTAAATCCGAAAAACAAAGGTCCATAAAGATGTTTGATGATCACTCTGTCCTTATATTTCTCATAAAACTCTTTCTCATCTTGCCAAGGCTTAGAACCGTCTAAATCCGCAATATTCCCCACCTGCAAACCCTTTTCACTGATGTCACCTGATTTTTTCATAAAGAGCAAACAGGCAAGTGCAATACCAATTCCTACCGCTTGGATCAAACTACCGAAAGTTGTTATAAGCAATACCAAAATCATAATGACCGCATCAGATCTGGGCACTTTTAATAAGTGTTTTAAACCTTTAAAATCCACGATTTTGAAACCAATAGGAATTAATAAACCTGCCAGTACACAAAGAGGAATGTGAGCGGCTAATTTCCCTAGACCAAGCAAAACCGCAAGTAAGAAAAGTCCGTGAATGATGCCTGACAGTCGAGTTCGTCCACCAGCATTAATATTAACCACAGTTCCTTTAGTAGCGCCTGCACCCGGAATTCCACCAAAAGCAGCAGCCAGCATATTTCCTATACCTTGGCCAATTAATTCTCTATTACTATTATGTTTTGTCTTAGTCATATTATCGGCAATAACCGATGTCAACAAGGAATCGATACTTCCTAAGACCGCTAAAACAAGCGCATATTCCACTATCATTCCTATGGCTGCCGGATCAATATTCAAGATTCCACCTAACTGAAAAGCTGGTAAACCAGAAGGAATTTCACCGATCAAAGGTACATCCATTTTAGCGAAATAAGCCACCAAAGTTGCCACAATTAAAGCGACTAATGCACTTGGAATAACTTTGGTAATCTTAGGGAAAACGAAGTAAATTATGATGGTAATTGCACCTAATAAAATTGCTGAAAAGTTGACTTCAGTGAAGAGTCGAGGAAAATCCTGAAGCACTGCAACAGTAGATTTTGCCGAGGCTAATCCAGCAAAAGGAAATAATTGGAGAATTACAATGATCAAACCTACGCCACTCATAAAACCAGAAATCACCGGATAAGGGAAGTACTTCACATAACTTGCAATATTTAGGAACCCAAAAATCACCTGTAAAATACCACCGAATAAAAAGGCAGCTAGGATGATACTCATTGAATCGTCTAAACTCCCATTCATCTGAATGGCACCAGCTACTAATGCGGCAGAAACAACAGTCATAGGACCAGTAGGACCACTAGCTTGGGTTTGGGTACCTCCGAATAATGCGGCGAAGATTCCTACGGCGATAGCACCGTATAAACCTGCAGTTGCCCCCATGCCTGATTGTACACCAAATGCAAGAGCTAAAGGTAATGCCACCACACCTGCAACTAATCCACCAGTAAAATCTCCTTTTAAATTACTAAAATCCAAGAATTTTTTTCGCGTCATGTATATCTATTTAGATGGAGGACGAAGAGCTCACCTCACTATAGTTTCAAAGATACTTTTTTCAAGCGAAAAGTAGAGAACTTATAAAAACGATAATATCATTAATTGAAAGAGTTCTCTAATTTTAATGTAGTTTTAATGGCTGAATAGTGGATAAAATGAGACACTATATATTCATATTTATTGGCTTACGCCCAAAGAAAAGGTTTGGCTTACGCCCAAAGATATAGAAAGGGATTATCGGTTCTCCGGAGGAATATCGCGTAATTTTTTTCTTAGTGGGAGGTAAGTTGTCATATCAACAGGATTGAATGTATTTTTTTCAGAAGCAGGATGCTTCATTAGTTGTTGGACTGGTCTAACAGGTCTTTTTTGCAAGCCACCACCACAGTTAGGACAGACATTTTTCAGAATATTCTCATTACATTCAGTACACCAAGTACATTCAAAAGTGCAGATCAATGCCTCCGTGCTATCTGGTGGAAGTGATTTATTGCAATTCTCACAGGTAGGTCTTATTTCCAGCATATTAGTTTGGTTTTATTTTATTGAAGTACGTCTTTCTAAATCTACTAATCTTGTATGATTGTGGATTATATATTCTCCCTTTTTTATAATACCATTTCGTATTTCTAAAATATTTATAATGATCATTTTCTATCAATTCAATAATAATCGAATTTGAAGTAAAATCTTGCATAGGAATTGTTACATTGTCATAACCTAAAGAGGAAATATGTAATGAAGTAGCCTTATCATTTGGTGGTAAAATACAATTCCCTTCTAAGTCCGTACTCGTATCATATAAAACTGTAGAATCTAACATGTAAGTACAATAAGCACCAATTACCCCCTCCTGTTCTTCATGATCAATTATCAAAATTTCCAAATGCTTTGTATCAATTACATTCCTTTCTCTAATATTATATTTCTTCTCTAGAGGCGTTTGCCTATAACTATTTAATATCAATTTCTTGCCCTTTAGTTTCCAAGTTCCATAGGTTGTCCCATTCAAAAAACCTGTTACCCAATGATATGTAAATTTGTTATTTTCATTTAGAATCAATGTGTATTTAACATCATAGAATGAATCCGAACAATACTCTCCAAAAACGTTTTCTTCTAATTGCCTGAAGGATCCACATGAAATGCAAACTAATACAATCAGTAAAATGAAATAGGAATAAATCACATATTTCCAATTTATTATCATGGGTTAGACATCAGATTTCTTGCTTTTCAAAGTATTTCCGGTATTTAGCCTCATCAGCAGCTAAGATAGTAAGATCTAACTCGATCAATCCTTCTTTTTTAACTGCAAGACAATAATTATATTTGGGTTCTGGATATGAATAATAATCTAATTCCCTTGAAACTGCCCAGCTAATTAGACGTTGATCTTTTCCATTGGATTGCAATTCTCCCACCCACTGTTTATAGGATACTTCATCTATCTTTAAATTATCAAATTGACTAGGTAATTGCAGTGAAATTCTTTGATATTCATCAAACTCTTTTATAAATTTCAATTTCACTGTTTTTTGCTCTGTGAAATAAGAAAAGGACTCTTGACTTAGGGTTCCACATAATTTTTCAGAACCTAAATAACCAGAGTAATCAGGATTAACAGAAGTTTCTCTAGATTCTATATTTAATATTTCTGAACTAATATCTTCACTAAGATTATTTTGGCAACTTATCAAGCTCATTATAAAAAGTATGACAAGCATTGATTTCATTTTATTTATATGTTCTATTAAATTGTCAGCTGACATTTTAATTTGATTAATGTCTATAAGTATGGGACTTCCATGCTTTTTATTCAGGTGAGTAGCTATGTTTTTCTTCATACCTTCTAAAGCCTCAATATAGGTTTGAGGACTAAGTACTCTAATTAAGACGTAGGGTTGATTCGATATTATTTCCTTTTTAGCGTCTACTATTTCTTCCCATTTGATTAGACCTGAAGAAGGAATAGAAATATTATCGATTATTCCTTCTTCATTTAGTTCTAATGCCAAGCTTTTGTTACGTATTTTCTTTATTGCATTTATAAAAAACACAAATAATAAAATGACAAACAATACTCCAAGAATTCCTAAACCTTTATATATACTAGAACTCGATTTAAAACAAGCTATGATAAAGCTTCCAACTGTGATAAAAGTAATAGGACTTATGAATAAAATCCGTTTAAACTTTGAATGATCTCTTTCTATTTTAATGGTGCTCATTATTTTAGTTTTTTACGTGAATTATACCTTTAGCTATTGTAAATATGCGTATTTATATTGGGATCTGCTTTTTACTTCGTAGTTCACTTAACTGATCTCTATATTTGGACAATTCAGTATTAAATTCACCTATTGTATTGACATCTTTTATTAAGTCATAGTATTTAATTTTTCTCACCACTGCTTTTAAATCAAAACACCAATAAATCGTCATTAAAGGATTAATCCAAAGAACACTTTTATCTGTCCTCTTCGTTCTGTGATGATCACCATATTCTCCCTCAAGTGCACTAACGATAGAATTAGAAACGATACTTTCTTTACCAAACATTTTCTCATTAGCAAATTCGACTGCCTCCATATATTTTGCAGCCTCTTCCATTTCTTTGGTTATCTGAAACATACCAAGATATCCACCATCCTTAGCAATTTCAGCTACATTCTGAAGAAATCTAAAATGCGAAACGCCATGAAAATGATCAATCCCAAAACCTATAGAAAGCAGAAATTGCTTTTCTATTCCACTATTAAATACTGCTGCCATAGAACAGATATCCTCTTGTGGAGTTCCTAATCCGTCTTCATCACCAAACATTAAACTATCAGTTCCGCCATCAACCAATATAATAGTATCAATATCATGTGCTTTAATAATGAATTTATATGCTTCTTTTAAAGGCTGAACTCCTGTTCTTTCAAAAGCATATATATCTGTGTTTAATCCCTGGAGTCCTAACCAAACTTTCAAATATCTTTCAGGAAAATAGTTTCGACCTGAAAAATCACTATCACCTATCCTAATTTTATAGCAAAAAGGAAATACTTCTTCTGATGATGTTTCATTGAGCCATGTAAAGGAGAAGTTCGCAAGTACAACTTTTTTACCTTGCTTAATAAGGTTAAGATATAATGGTATACCACTATAAATATCAAATCCCCCACCTGCTCCAGCCAATAAAATTGATTCACTACTCTCTAGTTCATCGAAAATAGGTATTTGATTTATACGATAATTCATGTCTTTTACTGAATTGATTATTTTCTTATCTAAGTATTTAACCCGAATAATGCATTAGGATATCTATTACGAGCTCAAACTACTCCGACAATGGAAACATCCAGCTGTTTTGATGCTCACCGTGAGGGTGACCGCGTCTGCGCTTCAAAAAAACTGTTGAGCTTCTATTCACTTTGCATTTTATGCTCTCATGATAAAAACCTAATGTATAATCCGCGTTAAACAAGAATTTTCTATAACTAATATACATCATCTGGACATATAATAAAAATTCTATCCTCTTCACACCCATCTATATCCTTAGTGAAATCACTTTGGGTTCAAACCCAAAAAACACAAGAGCTATAAAACAAAAAAAGTGGCTTCCACTATCGCGAAAGCCACCCAACAAATTATATAAACTATTATTACTTATTTTCGTATCACTCCTGATATAAACTCGGTTCCATAGAAGTTGTCCATTTCAACAACGGAATGTACTTCTTGGTTCGCAGAAATGATTTTTGATAACGGTTGAATAGCAAAAGGCTCTGAACTATTATCTGGATATGGTTCTACTGTTATAAGAACCGTTTTATCTTTAAGGCTTACTGGAAAATTAAACCCATCTGGCGAATTTGTTAAAAAATCTTCACCTGGAAATGGTGGTGAATTTACAGTATTACTATAGGTATTTTTCTCATCACTTTCGTTCGCAAATCTAAATTTACCTGTTGATATACATGTTTGATTTATACTTGCCCATCCTTCATAAATCCAACCATCAGGCAATTCAGGTAAATCAAGTCCTTGTACAGGAAATGCTAAACTATTATCGATGAACCATACTCCACTATCTTCATATTCGTTTTCATTTCCATCAGATAAAGTTGCTAATATAAATTTCCCCATTGCAGTTGTTAAATCTATTCCCAATGCTGCATTGTGATCTATAGATAAATCTGCTCTATCTTCATAAAAATCACCAGCTAATATATGTGTTGCGCTAGGCATAGGGTTATTGTCTGGAAATGGTTCTATTGTTACTACAAAAGAACTTGCCTCCTCCAAATCTTGCGCATTTACCTCAAAACTTGATTGACTCAAATTTCCATTATCGTCTACATTAAAATTACCTGTGGTAACGGGTTCTCCATTAACTACTAACCAACCTTGATATGTAAAACCTTCCCCCAAGTTTTCTAGACCAGAAAATTCAAATTCTAGGTTTGCGGTTTTATTTGATCTGTTCCCACATGAACTCATTACAAGCAGGACTACGGCACATAATAGTATAGCAATTCTCATAATATTAAATTTTATTATCATCACCTTTATGAAGTTTTCTGTTCTAGGGTTGCTTAGTGCAAAAAATGAGCCATTTAAATGTATTAATGAAGACAATATTTTATTCGACATAATATTGTTGATATACTCCTAAGTA
>CAZSKA010000168.1:0-8862 GCA_964607315.1 uncultured Saprospiraceae bacterium
ACTGGAATTATAACAAAGGTTAGTCAACAAGATTTTGATAGCACTTATTCAAAACTAAGAAGGATAATTGAAAATAATCCAAATCTTAATATACTGTTCGAACTTGATCATCAAGCAAACGCAGCAAGAGTAGGCAAAGAACTAGGGCCCACTAAAATAATAATGTTTGGAAACCCAAATTTGGGGACACCCTTAATGGCATCAGGAGAGCACACCGGACTAGATTTACCGCAGAAAATATTGATTAGCGAAAGAGATGGCAAAGTGCAAGTATCTTACAACGACCCCATGTACCTTAGAGATAGACACAGCATTTCTGGTCAAGACGAAATTCTTAAAAAAGTGAGTGGAGCTTTAGATAAAATAACATCTTTAGCAATAGAGGGATAATCTTGCTATACATCTTCGGTTTGATAATAAGTAGTGGCATCATTCAGCCATTTGTCCAACTGTGCATTTTCTTCAAGAACTCTATTATTGTCCCATTTAAAATGCTTAATTAGAAGTTGAAATACATCTTCTCTCACTATCGGAATACTACCAATATTAAAGAACAATCGACCTGTTCGTCTGACAAAAAAGTCTGAAGCTGTTCGAATAAATTCCTTCTCAATACCAAACTGAGTTTCTGCACAAGCCAAAGCAGATTCAGGGTTCAAGTCTGGATAATTCTTCATTAGTAAGAGGATTTCTTCTGTTTGTCTACCAAAAGTATTTACAAGATAGCAAGCATAATGGGAATCTAGTTTTAATTCTTTGATTTTCACAGCCAATTCATCCATATAGGATTCTACCTCTTTGTAAGTATTAAAAGAATCAGGTGTAAGAGAAATCTTAGCTGACGAGCATGCTTTGATTGTAGAATCAGAGCTAATTAGAAGTCTCTTTGCTACGATATTCACTATACGTTCGGCCATTTTCCTATAACCGGTCAACTTACCTCCAGCAATAGAAATTAGTCCATTCGGTGATTCGAAAATCTCATCTTTTCTAGATAATTCAGAAGGCGATTTTCCATCTTGATGAATCAGAGGTCTTAACCCTGCCCAATTCGATTCAACATCTTTTTCCTTTAGATGAATAGATGGGAATACCGAATTCACAGCTTGTAATAAATAATCAATATCATTCTGTGTACAAACTATATGCTCTAAGCTCGACGTATAAGTAGTATCTGTCGTTCCTATATAAGTTGTTCTTCCTCTAGGAATTGCAAAAATCATTCGACCGTCAGGAATATCGAAATAAACGGTCTGATTAAGAGGAAATTTTTCATGAGGCACTACTAAGTGAATACCTTTGGTAAGATGTAGTTTCTTGTTACTTAGAGATCCATCTTTTTTTCGGAGTCCATCAACCCAAGGGCCGGTAGCTGAAACTACATTATGGGAAGTAATAGTGAATTTTTCCTGATTTTCCGTATCAAAACACTCCATACCAACTACCTGATTATCCTCATAAATAAAATCTAATCCTTCACAATAATTAAGGACTTTTGCACCATGTCTAGCTGCAGATTTGATGAGTTCAATGGTTAATCTAGCATCATCAGTTCTATATTCTGCATAATATCCAGCACCTTTCAGTTTTTTTTCATCGAGGAGAGGTTCTTTAGAAATTGCTTGCTGTTTGTTAAGCATTTTACGTCGATCATCTCCCTTGACATTTGCTAGAATATCATAGACTTTCAAACCAAATGAAGTACTCCAATAACCATAATTTCCACCTTTAACAAGAGGCATCAACATTTTTTCTGGGAGTACAAGATGTGGCGCCAAACGATGTAAAATCGCTCTTTCGGTTCCTGTTTCACGTACTAACTGAATGTCTAATTGTTTTAAATATCTAAGTCCACCATGAATTAATTTAGTTGATTTACTACTGGTACCAGATGCGAAATCGTTTTTTTCTATTAGAGCAGTTTTGATACCTCTAGATGCAGCATCAAGAGCAATTCCAGCTCCAGTTGCTCCTCCACCTAGAACTAGAAGTTCAAAGGTGTTATTTTTTAGATAAGCTATATTTTCTTCGCGAGAACTTGGCATCTCTTTTATTGTATTTAATGCTTTATCCAACAAACTAAAAATTTAGAAAGCCTCCCCTATAGTTACATAGAATTGAAAATCTTCTAAACCTCTGGCAACATCAACTCTCAAATTGCTCTTTTGTTTTTTACTTAATTGGAATCTAAGACCTGCGCCAACTGCTGGTTTCCATGGATTAGTGAATTGTTCAACATAGAGATTAGAGGCTGTTCCTGCTGAAGCAAAAGCAGCACCCGTCAATCTTTTATATATTGGAAATCTATATTCTGCTTGTAAAAGGGATAAATTTCTATCAATAAATCTTCTATCATTATATCCGCGTCCTATAAAGAAGAAATAATTAAAAAAAGGTGAATCACCTAACTGTGACCCTGTTACTAGATTTAATCCTATGATATGATTCTCCGCTAGGGAGAAAAAATAACTAGCATCTAGAGAGATAGAAGTGAAATTATAATCTGACAATGTAAAAGCTCCAGATGTTTCCACAATGAAATCAATTAAAAACCCTTTGGACGGATAAAAAATATCATCTCGACTATCATAAGTCAAATTAGCGCCTATTGCACTAAGGACACCACCTTCTATTCCTAATGGCCTTTGACTCGCTAATAAAGGACCAGTGGAAGGAATCTCGAAAATATCTAATTTATTTCTAAGTCCGATAAAAAGGGCATCATTTAAGCGATAAGAAGTAGTATTTATTATCCTAGGAAAATTTGCCCCATAAATCTCAAGGTCCTCTGCCCTACTATCTAATCCTATTCCAAAATAATTATAGAAATATCGATAAAAACCTAACTCCCCTTTGGCGCTCCATTTATCATTAAAGTACAATTCATAAGGGACGAATACCAAAATCTGATTTCTAAGTGTATAAGCTAGTCCAATACCAACTTGAGACTTCCTCCATCGTTTTTCATTTCCTATATTAAATACCGTTTGTCCTAAAGCACCAAATGCCAAACCTGTTTCAGGTAGAAAAAAAGCGATTGGAAAAGCAGTTAAGCTAAAGTCATCCTTAGGGCTATACTTTGCAGAATCGGCAGACACGGAGTCCTTTGGGGCAAACCCTTTGGACGTAAGTCCTAAAAAAAGAAATAGAAAAACTATTAAATATCGCATATCATAATTATGGAATTGATAAGGCACGGTTGCCAAGGTATGTAATTTTTACGATATTTTAAGACTTCTTCTCACCAACAGCTATGACGGAAAGTCCAGCAATCTGCTTTAGTGGAAAATCAACAATTTTAAAGATTGGCACTAGACTGTTGTACAACTTCATCTTACCTTTTTTGACGGTAGAATCTTTAAAAATTTTACCTCCGATAAACCAGGCGAAAATACCTGTGAAATTGAAATATCTTGATTTTATTATTTTGTATTGGCTGGGGCCCAAAATTTCTAGAAGACTTTTTCTCGTATACCTCCTAAAATGATAAAGTTCTTTATCGATTCGATTATACAGGGACTGAAATGCTGGAACTAGAATAACTGCTTTACCTTTTGGCTTCAGTAGCTTGTGAATGTTTGCCATTGCCAAATGATGATCTTCTATATGTTCTATCACATTCAAAGCAAAAACAGTATCGAAGGTTCCTACATATGCTTTATATTCAGATTCAAAATTAGGATGAACTAGATCAAGTAGAAAAGGATTTTGGTCTGGAAATTTGTTCTGAAGAATTTCCACGTAATTTTCACGCACGTCACTCATGGTAAGATGAGCTTTTTCCTCTATAAAAAAAGCTGAAATATTACCAATTCCAGATCCTACTTCAAGAATTGATCCATTGCAATGAGGCTTAATAGTCTGGTACATCCACCGATTAAATTTATCAGCTTCAGTTATGGCTTCTAAGGTTTCTTGACCTTCAATATCGATTTCTTTGAAGTCAAACTCCATTAGCTTATTTATTCTGGTTTACTGTCATCCTCGAAATCAATGACATAATTATCGACATCAATATTTTTATTAAAATAAGACTGTGACATTTCTACGGGAACTTCAGAAAAAGGAAATTGAACAGTATATGTTGATTCATTTTTCATCTTCACTTTAAGGACAGGGAGATCAATTTTTGAAGTTTTTTCATCAAACCGTTCATTCAACATATGCAAAAATTATAAGTTTAAATATTCCGCTTATGCGCAAAATACTATTATCAATTAGGCAGGTTAAATATATTATATTTTTTAATAATATAAAGTATTGAAAGTAAATTTTAATGATATTTTAAGAAAAGGGCTATACAAAGAAGAGCATAATAAGAATTATACTATTACATATCACAAACCAAGTCTTTCAAAACAAAGAACACCTATAATTAAATATAGATTTTTCAATAATATTCGAAATAAAATATCACATAAATTCTTTTCTTCGGCATTTAAGTTCGAATAAAGGAAGTCAATCAAAATTAACGCACTAAAGATTCTAGGTGAATGAATTGTCATTTATTAAAACAAGACTTAGTGATTATTGATGGCTTTTTAGCCGATTTCTTTGACACACTTTGATTTGTATTAGGAGGATGTGATAGAGCGGTTTTAGCAGCTGCTTTTCCTGAATTAGAAATTGGATGTAGAGGAGACACATTTGCTTTTGATTTGACTTTTTGAACAATTGCATATGCGATAAGTCATATTGCTGGATGTCATCTTAAACAAATTTAAGGTTAGAGTAAGGAAATAGACTTGAAAAGTGGAAAAGTCATTCTACAAGGCAGAAATTTATTGCATAACCTTAGATACGGAATCAATTTCTAACGAAGTAGAATGGGTTTTCGATCCAAATATATACCTTAATTTTAGCCTTAAATTGGTATTATCCCTAGCTGATTCTATAGTATTATAGTTGGGAGGCGGATTTGAACCATATGATCTATAACCCTATTTAATGGAACAGTTACAGGAGTAATCCTAATAATAGAATCAATAAAAGCAGGAACTGTGTATACGATGAAGTCAGCTGAACGAAATTAGAAATAGAGTTAAAACACACTTAAGTCGACATTTATTTTCATATTGTAAAAGTGTATTAATATATTGATTTAAAGCTTTTTGTTTAATAGTTTTTAACATAAACTACATAAGGTTTCATTAAATGCTATAAAACTTTATATTTTTACGTTTTTCACAATGTAAATATAGGATCGTCGAGTCAACAGAAGAAAAGCAGGAAAGAGTAATCGGAAAGAAACTTTACGATTATCAGAGTAAATCCTTGGATGATATATTCAAGAAATTAAAAGACCCTGAAACAAAAGGAAATATATTATTCCAACTTCCGACAGGAGGAGGAAAAACGGTAATTTTTTCTGAAATTACGCGTCGTTACATAAAGGATATTAACAAAAAAGTAATGATCCTTACTCATAGAATAGAGCTTTGTAAGCAGACCTCTAGAATGTTAGATGAGTTCGAAGTAACAAACATGATTATCGATTCCAATGTCAAAGCTTTACCAAATGAAAATCCATACAACTGTTTTGTTGCTATGGTGGAAACTTTGAACAATAGATTGAATGATGAGGTAATAGATGTTGCAAATGTAGGTTTAGTAATCATAGATGAGGCACATTATAATTCCTTTACGAAACTATTTAAGTTTTTTGAGAACGCGACAATATTAGGAGTAACAGCAACGCCGCTAAGCTCCAATATGAAGTTGCCAATGAAAAACAACTATAAGCATTTGATTATAGGGGAATCTATACCAAATCTTATAAAAAACGGATTCCTTGCAGCGCCAAAAGTTTTCACTTATGATGTTGGATTAACTTCATTGAAAATTGGTATGAATGGTGATTATACGGTAAAATCATCAGAAGCATTATATACGAATTTCAACATGCGAGAGAAGTTGTTGTATTCATATAACCAGAGGAGTAAAGGAAAGAAAACGCTAATTTTCAACAATGGTATAAAGACATCAATATATGTCTACAATACATTTCGAGAGGCTGGATACGACATTAGACATTTAGATAACACACATTCCAAAAAAGAAAGACAAGATATCTTACAATGGTTTAAAGAAAAACCAGATGCAATACTTTCTTCAGTTTCTATTTTGACTACGGGATTCGACGAGCCAAGTGTAGAAACAGTGGTTCTAAATAGAGCAACAAGATCCTTAACTCTATACTTCCAAATGATAGGAAGAGGATCGAGAATCCTTAATAATAAGAGGGAATTTAACATTATAGATTTAGGAAATAATGTTGCGAGATTTGGGGCATGGGATGGACCAATAGATTGGCAGAAAATATTTAAGAATCCAGATTTCTATTTGGAGAATTTAATGGCAGATGCAGAATTAGAGCGACGTTTCAAATACGTGATGCCAGATGATTTAAGGGCCAAGTTTGCTAACTCAGAAAACGTTTCATTTGACATCAATAAATGCTACGACGAGGTTGTCAAAAAAAGAGAAAGACCTCAGATGGTTCTTGAATATTCAGTTGAACAGCATAAAGAAATATGTATAGAAAATTCAGAAGATTTATTTGATGCTTGGTCTTTGGCTAGATTACTTGCTCCAGATATTAATCATAGAGTAAAAGCCTATGCTTATTGTATTACTAAAAGTACTCTGAATTATAGGAAGTGGTTACAGGAAGAGTATATGAGAAAATTAAGAGCTAGTATTAAGTCTCATTATGATGATTTAGCTTTTGATGATGACGACGATGAAGATTAATTTTAGGAATAGTTTAAGAAAGTAAAAAATAATATCCAGTAAGACACTTTTTATTTAAATTACCCAAACCTTTTCTTATCCAAAGTAGTTAATATAATTGTAATATGATAGATTTCATTGGATTTATTATATATTGTTAAAGAAATTAAAGTAGGTCTTTATCCTTTAAATAAGTTATATACTATTGAAATACATACTTTTTACATTTTTAATGTTTTTACCTTGGAGTGTATTTTCCCAGAATTCTTTTGTGGACTCTCTGGAACAAATAATTAATGATCAATCTGCTCCACATTCTGAAAAACAATTAGCACGATTAGATATAGCAATAAACCTCCTTAGAATAAATCCAGAAAAAAGCAAAAAAACACTTCTGGAAGGTAGGAATGAGATATTAGAAAACGGAATAAAAAATCCAAATGCTAGCATTTTAGATTTTAATTATTACTTAGCTATACTTTCATATTTTGATGAAGAATATGACGTTGTCCATGAATATTTAGATGAAAATGAAAAACTAATACCGAAATCTGAGAATCAAGCATTACATAAAGTTCGATTGTTTTCAAGAAGAGGGTTAACGTATGCTGAACAAGGTGAATTAGGAAAAGCGATAAGTTTTTTAAATAAATCTTATGAGATTGCATTAAGAGAGCATGATAACAGGATGTTACTTCTTGTAACAAATCAATTATCTAAATTCTATAATAAACATAGAGGCAGACGGGATTCAGCTATTTATTATACTCTAGAATCTTCCAAATATTTTGAAAACGATAAAAACAGTTTAGCGATAACGTACATGAACATCGCCCTGATGAACTTGGACATACAAAAAGATTCTATAGCATTAGAATATTACCTCAAAACACTTGAATTAAAGGAACAAACATTAGTCCCATTGATTCCAGTTTTAGCAGCTAAAGGTGCTGGGATTTTATATAGAGATCAATCAGATTATGAAACCTCATCAAGTTATTTTATTGAGGCTTTAGAGGAGAGTCAGAATCTAGAAAACAAAAGAGAAATGCATTTAATTCTTCTAGAACAGGGAATTTTATATAAACTATTGGGAAGAAAGAAGGATGCTATCAAATCAATAGAGAAAGCTCTAGATTTCTTTATGGAAACAAAGGATGTCGCCGCTTCAAATTTTGCCATGTTAAATTTATCAGAAATATGCTATGAGAAAGAGCGAGAAATGTCTAAGTCTTTATATGAAAAAACAAAAGGCTTTCGAAACTATAGTTCTTTATCAATTAGGGAACAAAAAAGAGCACATCTTATTCAGAGTGAATTAGGTAATAAATACAAAGACTATGAAAATGCGTTCAAAGCCACAGCAAGTTATAATGAAATAATTAGAAAAGAAAATGAGGAAGGCAAGGCACTTATTGCATCGCAATATCAGGAAGGATACGAAGCAGAATTAAATGCAAAAATCAAATTTATAGAATTAGAAAAATTGAAAGAAGAAAGTGAAAAGTTAAAACTTAACTATCTATTTTATGGATTAGGTCTTCCTTTATTAATTGCTTTAATTGGTCTTTTCTACAATTATAGCAGGCAGAGAGAATTCGAAGAAGATTTAAAAATACGTTCGAAAAGCTTAGAAGTATTAAATAAAAACTTGGAAGCTAAAAATGAAGAGTTAAATAGTTTTGCTTACATATCTTCACATGATTTAAAAACCCCTTTGATTTCATTAATTGGCTTTACGCAGTTAATTTCTGAAGAATTAAAAGAGAAATCAATTGAAAGTGATTCTATTGCTGAATACCTAAAATATATAGAATCGTCTAGTATTCAAATGCAAAATCTATTAGACAATATTCTCGTATATGCTAGATTAGGAAATATTAATATCAAAGATGAAACTACTCCTGTTGATTTAAGAGAGTTATTAAATGATATAATAGTAGAGCTGAAAACAGAATTCAAAAAGCCAATTGAAATAGAATACACTTCTGATATTGACGTTATAGAAGCAAATAAAAAGATTTTAAAACTATTTTTCAAGAGCATGATACATAATGGTCTCTTGTTTAATGATAGTAAAACATCAACTGTTAAAATAGCTATAAAAAAAGAAAAAACACAATATAAAAT
>CAZSKA010000169.1:0-8844 GCA_964607315.1 uncultured Saprospiraceae bacterium
AAACCAACCATTCTATAAGAACAAAGACGGTTTAATTTTTTTAATATCTAATCCATTGTTATAATCCGAAGTTACAAAAAAATAGTTCCCCAGACTTAATAATTATAAACTAAAATTCTGAATTGTGGTAAAATAGATGAAAATCATCAGTTTTTTATCATGTTTCGGGCATCTGATAGGATAATTTCCTTCCAGTCGTTTACATTTACTTTCATGATGGTTTGCTTGTTTGTAACTGCCGTATCATTCAATTTCATAAAACCAATGACCAATGCCCAAGCATTCAAATAGATCACCTGCGGCTTCTCTCTTTTTTTAATACTTCCATCTGCAATACCTGTTTGAATTTCTTTGACCGTTAATTCGCTTGGTATACGTTGTATTTCCTGAACTTTCTGGAAGTAGATACTATCTTTCATTCCTTCAGTTAACTTATCTAATTCCTTACCTTGACCAGTTTGACGGACAAAAGAAAAATAATTTAACATAGCTTCACTATAAATATAATTTTGCTCTGAAAAATCCATAAAAGATCTCATAATTTTCATTACGGTATCTAAGCCATTTTCGTTAGTTGAATCATGTATTACACCTTTATAGAGATCTATAAGATTTTGGAATGCTCTATATGTAATCGCCATATAGAGATTTTCTTTTGAATTAAAATAAAAATAGATAGTGCCTTTACTAATACCGAGTTCGGATGCTATGTCCTCCATTTTAGTATTTTCGTACCCTTTTGACGCGAACACTTTTTCTGCCATATCTATAATGCTAGACTCTTTTAAGGCTCTTTTATCTGATTTAGTCATGGAGCAAAGGTAAAAAATCTTGAGAATTGCTTGTATTTTTCTTTTGGGTTTAACCCCAAAATCACACGTAATAGCGCACTTGAACTACATCTAAAATAGATTTGAAAAGTAATATATCATTTGCTTATCGATATAATAAGGAAGAGGGTAGTTCATAAAGTGATGTAGACTTTATGAAATACCCTCCCCTATCAAACAAAATCAAAAATCCGTACTATTTAAAGAAAATATATTCTCCTGCCTCTATTATCGCCTTCGCTATTTTCTTTCTTGATTCTACTACATTTACCGCTGGATAAGCTGTAAACCGTTGGATGCCCATGCTAAAGATTTTATGCAAATCACCTTTAGTAAAACTGCTAACTGCATCAAGTGCATTTTTAGCAATTCTGGCATTAGAATCGTGAAGATGCACTTTAAGTGCTTCTCCCATTAATTCTGCATATTCGTGTCCTTGATCTCTTAATTTTTGAACTCTGAGCAACATAGATTCACTATTAAATGTATCTATAACTATATCAGAAATGAATGTGAGTAACATCTGTTCATTCTTAAGATCCAATTCACCTTCCATTTGCTGTTTAGCCGCCGCTCCAGCAACCATTAAAATTACTTTTTTGAAATCAGAAACTGCCTTAGCTTCTTGGGCTAATGGTGCAGATAAATCATGCATTTTAGGCATGCTTTTTAATTCTTTTTGAACTTCCCACGCTGGTCCTACTATATCAAGTTGACCTTTCATTGCTCTTTTCAATATCATATCTACGATTAACAGACGATTGATTTCGTTCGTCCCTTCGTAAATTCTTGTTATTCTATTATCTCTATATGCTCTTGCAGCTCCATATTCTTCACTAAATCCTATTCCACCGTGAATTTGTATATTTTCATCTACTGCATAATCAGCAGCTTCACTTCCTGATACTTTTATAATAGAGCATTCGATAGCGTATTCCTCTGCAGATGCTCTTTTTGCCTCTCCATAACTTATTCCATCAGCTTGTAGAGCTTTAGAATATTTATCCATCAAATCACTTGTCCTGTATACACTAGATTCTACAGCTAAACTCCTAATTGCCATTTCAGCAATCTTATGTTGGATGGCACCAAAATTTGATATAGGTTGCTTAAACTGAATTCTTTCATTAGCGTATTTAACAGCCATGGTTGTAACCGCTTTTATACCACCTACGCACATTGTGCCCAGTTTAAATCTTCCAATATTCAAAGTATTAAAGGCGATTAAATGACCTTTACCAATTTCACCTAACACATTTTCTACAGGCACCTTTACCTTTTCAAAATATACTTGTCTCGTTGAAGATCCTTTTATTCCTAACTTATCTTCTTCTTCCCCTAAAGTCATTCCATCAGTAGGACCTTCCACAACAAAACCAGTGAATTTATCTCCATCAACCTGAGCAAAAACAATAAATACTTTTGCGAAACCAGCATTACTGATCCACATTTTCTGACCTGTAATTTCATAATGCTTTCCATCAGGCGTAAGATGTGCTACCGTCTTAGCTGAAAGCGCATCACTACCACTACTTGGTTCTGTCAAACAATAAGCTGCTTTCCACTCTCCTGATCCTAGCTTTGGTAAATATTTTTTCTTGTGTTCTTCCGTACCGTAATACAAAATCGGTAACATACCAATTCCCGTATGAGCAGCTAAAGTTGTATTAAAAGATCCCATCGGCCCTAATACGTCACTAATTAAGGTATTGGTATTTTCATCGAGCTCTAAACCATCATATGCTTCTGGCATATGCGATGATAATAAACCAAGTTCTCCTATTGTTGACATCAAATCTGAAGAAATGTTATTCTCTTGCTTTTCTATTTTTTCTCGATTAGGAGTTATATGCTGATCAATGAACGATCTTGCAACTTCCATGAACATTGCCTGCTCTTCGTTAAGATTCTCAGGAATAAATGTTTCGTTAGCGTCTCTGATAATAAATTCACCCCCTTTAGTCAGTCCTTTTTTTTCAATAACTTCAGCCATAGCTTTAATTTAATTTTCTTTTAAATACTAAGAATTGACCGAGTGAATATTATATGGGTCGATCAATTGTATTGCGAATATAAATAGTTTTTTGACTCAAAGTCAAATTTTTTAGCACATTTTTTGACTTTGAGTCAAATTTTAATTTTTACGACATTTTCTTTGGGCTTAAAGCCCAAAAATCTTAGAGAATAAATTCTACTCATTTACAGCCTTAACTATTACAGAAAGATCTATACTATTATTATGATACCAATGTAAAATCCTAAAACGAAATTGGTATTAGAAGAGAAAATTTAAATTATTTTGCTGGAAGAACTTTAGTACTTACTTCTCCAAATCCTACTCGCACAGCGCCTTTCTCGGCAAATCCACGCATAGTAACTGTATCTAGGTCATTGATAAAAACTCGTGTACTTCCATCATTCATCTGAACAGGTTTTGTACCAGCCCACGAAATTTCCAGCATGGATCCATACGAATTTTCATCCTTTCCCGAGATGGTTCCAGACCCCATCATGTCCCCTACTCTCACATTACATCCATTAACTGTATGATGCGCTAATTGCTGCGCCATACTCCAATACATGTACTTAAAATTCGATTTACACACAATCTGTTCTTCACCTTTATCAGGGGTTATTCCAACCTCTAAATGAATGTCGAAATTATTATTTCTATCTGTTTCTAGATACGAAAGAACAGCTGGTTCTTGTTTAGGCCCATTTGTTCTGAATGGTTCTAAGGCCTCCATGGTAACAATCCATGGAGAAATAGACGATGCAAAGTTTTTACCCAGGAAAGGTCCTAGTGGAACATATTCCCATTTCTGAATATCCCTAGCTGACCAATCATTGAACAAGACCATTCCAAAAATATAGTCCATTGCTTCTGACGCAGCTACAGTATCTCCAACATCTGTATTTCTTCCTATTATAAATCCAGTTTCCAATTCAAAATCTAATCTACCAGATGCCTTATAAATGGGCTGACTTTCCCCTTTGGGAAGTACTTGTCCCTTTGGACGGTGGATAGAGTGTCCGCTCACTATAATAGAGCTTGCTCTCCCATGATATCCTACCGGAATATGCCTCCAATTTGGCAACAAAGCATTCTCAGGGTCCCTGAACATTTTACCAACATTAGTTGCGTGCTCTATACTCGAATAAAAATCTGTATAATCTCCTACGTGAACAGGAAGATGCATTTGGGCGGAAGCCCGCTCTACAAAAAGACTATCATTCCCTGCCAAGACAGATGAATCATCCATCAACCAAGACTGCACATCCAATCGTACTTTACTAGTGATATCTTTACCTAAAATTATAAAATCATTCAAGGTAGATTGACTAAATACCGAAACATCAAAATCAAAAACACCTAATTCGGAAACAGCTTGCATGTCCAAAATATGGTCTCCTATAGCAATGCCCACTCGTGGGCTTCGATTATCAATAGAAAAAATCCCAAAAGGTAGGTTATGTATTGAAAAATCAGAGTTAGATGGAATATCTATGATCATATAGTCGTCTTTTTTTAATGTTTAATCCAAGATTTATAATATTTCCCGTCATCAATTTTGAGGGCATTTTCAGTAAGCATGAGTGGCTTAAATGTGTCAATCATTACAGCTAATTCAGCAGTTTCTTTTTTACCTATACTCGCTTCATAAGTTCCAGGATGTGGACCATGAGGAATCCCTGCTGGATGCAAAGAAATATGACCAGGTCCTATATTCGTTCTACTCATAAAATCACCATCAACATAATAAAGCATCTCGTCCGAGTCAATATTAGAGTGATTATAAGGTGCAGGAATGGACAGTGGATGATAATCGTAAAGTCTAGGGCAAAAAGAACAAATCACAAAAGCGCTGGTCTCAAAAGTTTGATGTACCGGAGGCGGTTGGTGAACTCTTCCCGTAATTGGTTCAAAATTATGAATAGAAAATCCATATGGATAATTATACCCGTCCCATCCTATTACATCAAATGGATGCGTTGCATAAAGCATATCGTGAATGGTATTTTGCTTCTTTACTTTTATCAAGAAATCACCTTTTTCATCATGTGTTTCAAGATTTTCAGGTAGTTTATAATCTCTTTCGCAGAAAGGCGAATGTTCGTTCAATTGGCCGAACCAATTTCTATATCTTTTCGGTGTATAAATAGGGTGAAAAGATTCGGCATATAAAATCTTATTGTCAGAAGTATCAAATTCTATTTGATAAATCATGCCTCGAGGAATAATTAAATAATCCCCATATTCAAAGCTAATACTTCCAAAAAGTGTTTTGAGTTTACCAGTACCTTTATGAATAAAAAGCATTTCATCAGCATCTGCATTTTTGTAGAAATATGTAGACATTGACTGTCGAGGTGATGCTACACCAATGTGCACATCACTATTCACCATTAAGGTTTCTCTTGATTCTAAAAAGTCATCTTTTGCCTGTACATCAAAGCCAATCAATTTTCTTGCAGTCAGGTTTTTTTCAACAGCAATTTTAGGAGTCACATCTGTTTGACCAAGAATTTCTTTGACCATAGTCGGTCGATGCACGTGATATAAAAGAGAAGCCATCCCTTCAAACCCTATTGTTCCAAACAATTGCTCATTGTATAACTCCCCATTAGGCTTCCTAAATTGTGTATGTCTTTTAGGAGGAATTTTACCTAGCTTATGATATATTGGCATAATGTATAAATTGATGTAAATATATTATTCTCACGAATCTCAAATATGCAATAAATTAACAAGAAAATTGTTTCTGAAGCTAATAAGGTCAAAAGAAATTCCTTTTAACATCAATGGAAAAGAGCGAGCGGATATTAAGACAAATATTCCTCTTTATCGATTTCATAATGGACTAATAGTTCATCGTCACCTTCTAACTGAACTGTTCCTTTCTCTCTAAAATTAAGTTTCTCTAATATATTTCTTGATGGTTTATTTTCTTTAGTTGTAATTCCTGAAACTTTAGAAAGATTAAATTCAGTAAATGCAACATTTAGCATTTTTTCAGCTGCTTCTAAAGCATAACCATTCTTCACAAAAGTAGGATAAAGTGCATAACCAAGATCTACACCTTCCAGTCCTTTTCTATCATAAATGCCACAAGTCCCTATTTTCTCATTGGTTTCTTTAAGGTAAATGACATAGTTGCCGAAACCTAGTTTCTCATACTGTGGCAACATTCTGGTTTTTATGTATTCTTTAGCTTTATCTATATCAGTGACATTTCGGTCACCGATATTTTTTATCCAAGACTCTGTATTTACAAGTTTATAAATAAACTGTGCATCCTCTAAGCTTACAGGCATTAGGTAAAGGCGATTTGTGATATATTTTTTTTCCAATTTTCTCGTATAAAGTTAGATTAATCCTTTAGCTTTTATTTCAAGATACTTGTTAATGGTATCAATTGTCAAATTATTAGGTGTTGTAAGAATGGAATAGATTCCATTGCGTTTTAATTCTTTGACCATTACATTTTTATCATAGTATTGTTTCTCCGCGATCACCTTAGTGAATATTTGTCTCATTTTACTCGCTGGCTCATTCAATAACTTTTTCAGTTCTGTGTTTCTGAAAAAGATAACAACAACCAAATGTCTTTTAGCTAAAATCCTAAGATACGGTAATTGCCTTCTCATGGATGAAACTGATTCAAAATTAGTAAAAAACAAAAGCAAGCTCCTTTTTTTAACATTAACATGCATGAAATGCTGAAGTAAATCAATGTTAGAATCTTTAAAGTTTGTTTTTTGAGAATAGAGAAATTCTTGTATTTTGAACATCTGATTTGACCGACGACCAGGAGGTAAATAACCACTCATTTTATTGCTAAAACTGATAACACCCGCATTGTCACGTTTCTTTATAGCGATATTCGAAATGACCAAAGAAGCATTAATTGCGTAATCCAACAACGTCATATTCTCAAAAGGCATTTTCATGGATCGACCTTTATCAATGATACTAATTATTGGCTGTGAACGCTGCTCTTGGTATTGATTAACCATCAGGTCATTTCTTCTTGCTGTAGCTTTCCAGTTAATGAATCTAGGATCATCACCTTGCACGTATTCTTTAATCTGTTCAAACTCCATAGTGTGTCCTATTCTCCTCATTTTTTTCAAGCCCATTTGGTAACTCTTTTGGGCGAAAGCCGCAATTTCATATTTCCTTAACTGAAGAAAACTAGGGTAAACTGCAACGTTGTTGTCTGCATCAAAAACAAATCTTCTAGAAAAAAATTGAATCGGTGTAGTTGCAAAAATATTCAAGGAGCCAAAGTCATAAACACCTCTTTTCACAGGCTTTATTTGGTAAGTTAATTTATCTGTTGAACCAGCATTTACCTTTAGATTCCATTTAAGGTCACGTCTTTGAAAAATTGGAGGAATTTCATCAATTATAGTCAGATTAGAATTAAATGAATATCTATTTTCAATAAGAATTTCTACAGGATTATCATCTCCATTACTGAAACGGTCTGCCATCATTCTATTTGCTAAGATGCCTTTTTTAGCATACAATTGAATAATATCAATTACACACAATGAGATAAAAAACACAAGTGCAATTTGGCTCAAAATAAATAAAGGATTGATCCTCCAACTCAGTAGAAAGGATACAATAATGCCTATTCCAGCGTAAAATAGTCTTTTCTTTAGAAAAAGATTTCTCATTAACGAGGGATGTTAATAGATTTCACAACTGCTTTGACAACTTGCTCAGAAGTAGCACCTTCCATCTCTTTATCCGGAGTAAGAATAATTCTATGCGCTAAAACTGCATCGGCAATTTCATGTATATCCTCAGGGATTACATAATCACGACCATTCATTGCAGCGATTGCCTTGGAACCTTTTAAAAGTGAAAGAGAAGCTCTAGGTGATGCACCAAGATATATATCTGGGTGATTTCTTGTAGTGCTAACAATGGAAGCAATATATTTCATTAATGAATCATCGATCTCAACTTTATGAACTACGTTTTTAAGTTCAACAAGTTCACTTGCTGAAATCACTTTATGAACCTGATCCAGTGCCAACAAGTTACTTTTTTCATTGTGTAATTGGAGAATTTTAAATTCTTCATTTACATTAGGATAATCAACTTTAATCTTAAAAATAAAACGGTCGAGTTGAGCTTCAGGAAGAGAATATGTTCCTTCCATGTCAATGGGATTTTGTGTAGCAATTATCATAAAAGGCTTATCCATTACCATTCTATTTCCGTCGACGGTTATCTGTTTTTCTTGCATTACTTCGAAAAGAGCTGCTTGAGTTTTTGCAGGTGCTCTATTGATTTCGTCAATTAAAATAATATTAGAAAAAATAGGTCCTTCTCTGAATTCGAAAACAGCGTCTTTTACATTAAAGACAGAAGTTCCTATCACATCAGAAGGCATTAAGTCAGGCGTAAATTGGATTCTAGAAAATCCTGTATCAATAGTTTTTGCGGTCAACTTAGCTGTTAAGGTTTTTGCTAAGCCAGGAAATCCCTCTAATAGTACATGTCCATCAGCTAATATAGCAGCCAATAAAAGTTTTACTAATTTATTTTGCCCAACAATAACTTGTGAAATTTCAGTAATCACTCTATCTACTCCTTCTGATAAAGGAGATAAATCTTGATTTGACGCAAAGTCTTGAGATTCACTATTGTCTAAGTTTAAATTATCTTCCATCATAAAAGTCTTGTAGTTTTTTGTTTAAAATATAAACTGTTTTTTCATCCATAGAGCCTTGAGTGTAAACTTCTCTATTTCTTTTAAATATAGTATTAATAGAACTTATCAAACCTAATTTCTTACCTGATTTGAGTATTAGTTTTTCAGTTTGTTCTTCTGTTCCTACGTAATTGTCGATTAAAAATTTCTGTCGAATGTATTCTTTGAAATGACGTTCCATTTTATTGACTAAATCATTCAGATCATATGTATTATGGTATAAATCACCAATTGTTTTGGTAAATTCTAAGCTTCTATTTTCAGGAGGATTAATTATAGGT
>CAZSKA010000170.1:0-8836 GCA_964607315.1 uncultured Saprospiraceae bacterium
TTTTTGAATATAATAAGAAAACAGTTGTTTAAAGATTAATAATTTACATTTTATTAAACCAAAATTATTTTGAAGTTAAAGAGTAGCTTGTTGTATAGCATAGAGATTCGTTTATTTTTTCTTGGGCTTTAAGCCCAAAAATAATACGCGTTATTTTTGCCTTAAATTGGTATTAGTACCAATAATTTAGCTTTAATGCTAAGGCTCTGTTTCTACCATTCACCTCTGTTCCTAATACATCATAATTGTCTATATAAACTAAAAATAAATCCGACATTGGTGCAAATCGCCATTGCAGCCTAGAGTTGATTCCCATGAAATCTCGTTGATCAACAAACTGGAATAAATTAGTCCAAATAATATTTCTTGTGAAGCCTATTTCTATTTTAGATCGAAGCGCTGTGATTAGACCTTCTCCGTATGGTTCTGGGAATTCTAGTTGATTAAACTCATATTCAAAACCAAAATTACCCCATGGTTGCACTCTATAGTTTATTCCTGCAGTAAATTGATTCAGATTGCCATTATAGAATTGCCCAACAGTGGTACTTACATTATATTGAAATAATTTCCTATTGTCTGAACTGTATTCCAAATTGATACTGCTGTAATTATATCTTCCAGAGGGTAGGGGAGTTCCATCAGACACGAACGAGAATGGAAACAATAAATCTACACCCACATTATCTAATCTAATATTGATCTCACTTGTGTTTTTTAAAGTAAGGAAGTATCGCAATCTATTAAAGCGCTCATTGAAACTCAGATCAGGGTTTAATACCAATAGATTCTCTACACCAAAAGTATGTCTTATAATTTTTCCTTTTGTAGGACGAATGATGTAATCGACGGAAGTAAAAGATTGATTGTAACCTACTCTGATTGTCGTATCTCTTAAAGCGTCAAAATTTTCGATACGGATATTAAAGCCCATATCTGTTGTATAATTTTCCTGTACATTGGTAAAATCTGTAGAGAGTTGCCAGTTGGCATTTTGGAATCTAGCTCCGAAATTATGAAAACCATTTTTACCAGAAAAGCCATTTTTAAAGGATCTATGCAAACCTCCCCAAACTGATTTTTGACCATCATTACTCGTATAATTTCCTTCTAAACTAAGGTTTCTACTAGCCGTTTGCTTGATAGGATCTAATCGATCAAAACTCTGTTGATTGGTGAATAAAGCTTGTACAAATGATAATCCAAATCGCTTTTGGACGGAAACAGCAGATTGATTAAGGCTTGCAGAGTTGTCCGTAGCTGCTGAATGTGTATTCATTATTCCTGCTCGAAGCGACTCGGTTACATTACCAGTTGCTCTTACACCATAAATCAATGGAATAGCATTTCCATTCGCATCGATTCCTATACGCCGAGAGAAAAATGGACGAACAGATCCCACGCCAAAATTCCCAAAGACATCACTATTCTCTAGGAAAAAAGTTCTTTTTTCAGGTAGGAAAATACTGAATCTAGTCAAGTTTGTTACTTGTTCATCTACTTCTATTTGCGAGAAATCGGGATTTAAAGTAACATCTGCATTAATGGTAGAGGTGAGGGCAAATCTTGCATCTAGTCCAGCATTAGCTCTGAAATTAGGCGCTTGATCTGGCTCTATGTTGACACTGCCAGTAACATATGGAATAAGATTAAAATTACCTGTGCTTTTAGCAGGAGGTTTGTCCCATACCATAGCACCAGCGAATGCTGGATTAGGTGGCCAGAAAGATTCGGGCACTGCAGTCCAGTTATGAAATTCATTTATCGCTTGTATTCCCCTAACTATATTTAATCCCCATTCTTCTTTACTGGGATCGTATCGAAGAATTTTTAATGGAATCGCCATTTCAGCTGTCCAGTAGCCATCTTGGATATTTACTTCAGCATACCATTTATTACTCCAGTCTGAATTTATACCTGAGTTTGCAGCAAACTGCGCATCCCATTGTTGTCCTGCAGCCGTTACCCCAAAAAGGAAAGCATTTGTTCTAGTATTCAATGGGTCAAGTGTCAGAGCGATACCGTCATTATCCCAAAATTCATCTCTTTTTAAAGATTGAATTACTATAGGTTCTTTCTGAATACACATTGCAGCCATATACAGAAAGTTGTCATCATAGGTGAAACGCACTTCCGTTCTAGGATCTGCTCCCGAGTCAAAATATGGAATCTTCTGATAAAAATCAGTTGCCATATTTTGGGATTGCCAAATGGCCTCGTCAAGAATCCCATCAACCTTTATTTCTTCTGTTGCTCTATTATTTGAAACTCTAAAGACATCTTTGAAATCCTCCACTTCAACATGGTTTTGCGCAAGGGAAGAGAAACAAAAAATGAAATGGAATAGAAAAAAGATGTAATAATTTTTCAACATAAAACAAAGGTATGATTATATGTTTTAATATGATTGGTTTTTATTATTTATCTGAGTACGCATTAAATCTCTAATCGGACAAAATACCAATTTAAGGTTAAAATGGATTTTCAACCCAAATATATACCTTATTTTATCCTTAAATTAGTATAATAAGCATAAAAAAAACCCGATTCCGAAGAATCAGGCCTAAGTTTTATCAACTTACTATTACTATCTTTATACAGTTGTAGCTTCCCAAGCAAATGGTTGAAAAGCCTCATCAACAGGAGTATTTGCTATGTGATTTGTATAGTTACTTATTGTTTTTTGTGAAATTCCTAGAATGATTTCTAGAACTTGTTGTTCTCCATATCCCGCATTATAAAATGTGTCAAGATCAGCTTGACTTAATCTACCTCTATTTCTAACAAGTTTTAATGTAGTTTCATGTAAAGCCTGCAGCTTATTATTTGGTAACTGAGTACCATTTCTAAGAGCTTCTGTAATATTTGCATCTACATTCATAGAATGTGCAATTGCAGTATGAGCTGGCACACAGTAATGACATTCGTGTTCTACGTTTATTGTTTGCCAGATCACTGTTAACTCATCATTATTAAAAGATGATTCCGTAAACAATTTGTGAATAGTTTGATATGCTTCAAATATTCCAGGAGAAGCTGCAAAAACTCCGTATAAGTTAGGTACAAAACCATTTTGTTTTTTTGCACTTTCTAATCTTTCTTTACTCGCCGCCGGCGCATTTTCAATGTTGTGAACTTTTAATGTTGTCATAATTAGTTATAATTTTATTAGCCATTAATCCAAATTTGAATGTATATTTTATACATCCGAATTTAGCTTTAGCTAGTTATTTAGTTATATAAGGAGAGAGATACGGCGTTTCTAACTGAATTGAAGTAGTAGTTGTTTAATCGTTTTCTTCCTAATTTGATGAAATGAATACAAGGATTATTCAGCGGACATTTTCTATATTCTTTGGCTCAAAGATTGAACTAAAGGTAAGGCGAAATGAAATCGGAATTTATAACTAGGGAATATTATTATGAGGTAAATCTTTCTATTAAGCCTACTACTCCACTAGCTGAAATGACTAAAGAAAAGAACAAGGCTGCAAATAAGCTAGCATAAATAGGCAAGCTAAATGTATGTCCTTTCATTAATTTTTTATTTCGCATGATCAAAAGAATACCAATAATTACTGCTGGTAGAACAAATACATTGAAAACTTGCGACATGATTTGTACAGGAATTGGTTTACCTCCAACGATTGGCCCTATTAAAGCTACAGCACATGCAATCAATGTGATGATTTTGAATTGCGATGAATTGGTATCTAATGTTCCTTTCTGATAATCTGCTAAAAGGATAGGAGCTATTAATAAGCAAGGGAAAATAGAAGATAATCCAGCACTTAAGGTTCCAAAAAAGAAAATGAAAAGTGCACCTTTCCCTGCTATAGGAGTTAGGGTTTCAGCCATATCTATAACTTGAGTAACAGTTTTTCCATTATTATAAAGAGCTCCATGTGCAACCGCCATAATTGCAGCACTAATAACAAATACTAAAATGGCAGCAAGAATGGCATCATTTCGTTGATGCTTTAAATCTTTGATTGTCCATCCTTTCCCTTTTATAAAAAGTGGACGAGATAAAAATGTTGCTGCAGCCATTGTAGTTCCCACAAAAGCAGCAACCATGATATACACATTTTCACCACCTGCAGTTTGAGCAGGAATACTCGGAATTAATCCTTTCAATACTTCTACTGGTAAAGGCGCAACAAAAAACAAAGAGAAAATAAATGAAAGTCCCATGAGAGTTACAAAAATAACGAGCAACTTCTCAAATAAACTGTATTTACCTCGTAATAAAATCATATAGAATAGGATTAATATGATAACTGCTGCAGCTAGAACTATCTTATATTCATGCATCTCTAAGCTAGGGAAATTCAGGGCTAAGATTTCATAAATAATATTAGATGATATACCTAAAATTCCCATTAATGATCCCCATTGACCCAGCGATATTCCTATAAGAATTATTAATGCAATGAGTTTCCCTGCAGGTATGTTTTTACGCATAGCATGCAAACCAGTATCTCCAGTAATTAAGGCGAATTTTCCGTAGACAAAGATCAAAACTCCTGAAAAATAACAACTGAGTAATAATACCCAGAGTAACTGCATGCCGAACTCACTTCCTGCAACAATCATAGAGGTTACGCTTCCTGTCCCTATCGTATAACCAATAGCAAATATTCCTGGCCCAAATGCCAAAAGAAAGACAAGAAACTTTTTAATAATTGAATTTTGAGAACTAGATTTATCTAACATTGATTTGCGTTTTTGATTTGCGTTTTATTTGTGTTGGTCAATCAAAAATAGAAAAGCTAGCGACAAAGATTACAAAATATCAAACATTTACTACATTCCCTTTTTTAATTTTGGGCTTAAAGCCCAAAAAAGAAACAAAACTTGTGCATTCTAATTTAGGGGATTTAAAATTTTATCTAGTTGTAATTCTTTGTGGAAGAAATTACTATATGTACATTTCAGCTAATAAGAATAAATAAATAATGCAAATTCAACTTTATAATGCCATTAGGAGTTGAATTTGTAAAAGTTCTAATGTACTGCAAATATTGACTCTTAGTCAATTATTTTGAATTCGTCTTTAACTATTTTTTCGTTAAAAAAACCATCTCATTTCCGTTACTATTCTGTATTATTTTATAATTTGCTGTTTGCTTTTAAACAAAATTCAACGAATTTCAAATGAAGAAAATCTTTACATTATTAGTATGCATTTTTACACTAACATCTATTTCTGCTCAAGAAATAGGTGACACTTTAAAGGTGAAAGTGTTTGATTTTAATAGTTCTACTAGAGATACAGTAATAAATTTTCCTACTGTAGGACCTGATATAACTTTTGAAAAAATCATACTTAAGTACACAATGAGATGTCATGATGGTCTTATTAATCCAGGAAATAATTCTCAAGGTTGTGGTGAGTGGGATTTTTCATGTAATACTTATTTGATAGACTCTACTAAGATAGAGCAGTTTCTTACTACAACCCCTAGTCACATAATTACTGACTTTGATGATCCGTTGTTCTTTTATAAAGAGACACCTGTTTTTAATTATAATAGATCAGTAGAAACGATTGTTGATGTTACAAATACGATTTCAGAAGAAGAAACAATTATTGGTGGCTCTGATAATCCAATTAATGAAACCCTTGCTACACATGAAGGTATAGGAAAGTCACAGTATATATATACGGCAGCTGAGTTGTTAGCTGGTGGATTAGCGCCTGGAGAAATTGATGCTATTTCTTTAGAAGTTTTAGATGATGCAGGTGAGGCACAATTCTTAGAAATTAAGATGAAGAATACGGATAAAACGACTTTGAATGAACGTGTTGACTTTACAGGATTTACTAAAGTTTATGACAATACAGTAGAATTAGAAGCTAATCAGTTGAATAGATTTCATTTTGCGACACCTTTCGAATGGGATGGAATTTCCAATGTTTTAATAGAGTATAATTTTTCTAATATTGATGGATCTAATACAGCAGGAACATCTGTTGCAGGAGAGCAAACTAGTTTTATTTCAGGACTTCATAATGAAGATGATACGGAAGTGCGTCTTACGAATAATGCTTGGATAGAGTGTAATGATTATGCAGGAATAACGGGTAATACGAATAGAACAGTAGAAATGTGGGTTAAAACAACTGATACTAGAAATTCAGAGATTTGTGCGTGGGGATTGGTGCAATCAGGACAGAAATGGACGTTTAGACTGCAACAAGGAAGGTTAAGATTAGAAGTGGAAGGCGGAAATACCCAAGGTTCCACACCAATAAATGATGGTGAATGGCATCATATTGCAATCGTTCAAGATGGTCCAACATTATCAAATATTAAGTTTTATATTGATGGACAATTAAATCAGCAGCAAGCTACGGGTACAGCAGCAATTAATACTGGTTTCAATGAAACTACTCCATTGAGAATAAGTAGAGGATTACAAAATAGATATTTTGAAAGTTTCATAGATGAATTTAGAATGTGGGATGTAGCAGTTGATCAGCAAACTATTGCTAAGTGGAGTAACTTAAAAGTAGATGAAAATCACCCAAATTATGATAATCTACAGGTTTATTATGAATTTGATGAAGAGGGCTTAGATGTATATGATAGTTCAATAAATGGCAGAGATGCAAGAATAAATGGGAACAATATAAGAATGTCTCAAGCTTTAGGATCGGAATTGTTTAAAGATTTCACTCTACAAAATCAAAGACCTAGAGTTCATTTCTATCAAGGAGAATATGAAACAAATGAAACGGAAGTGATAGTTGACAAACCAATTTCTAAAAACCCACGTCACTTTGTGGTAGAGCGAACTATAGTGCCTGGAGACCCTAATGTAGTTAAGGATGATGAAATTCTTAGTGCGGAATCAATAGAACTTTGGACAGTTGATCAAAGTATTTTCGATGCGGTAACAGGAGCTTTGATAGAGACAGTGGAACTGGAAGAAGATGGAATTATTAGTATTCAGGATTTGAGCTATACAAGAAGATTTCCTTTCTACAATGAGTTGGTATCTTTTGTAACACCATATGGATTCTTTTTGGACTTAGGTCCGAATGGGGAGACTTGGTATATGGACATGTCGGATTATGTAAGCATCTTGAATGGTAGAAGAAGAATTCAGATGACCTTAGGTGGTCAAAATAATGAGGAGTATGATATGGAATTCCAATTTATAGTAGGAACTCCACCGAGAGATGTTGTGCAGTTTGAACAATTATGGCAGGGCACGAATAGAATAGGAATAGCGCGTATTGATCAAGTAATTGATGATTCAAAGTTTGCGCCCATAACAATGCCTTTATCTGCCGAAGCAGAGACGTTTAATCTAAAATCATCTATAACTGGTCATGGTGTTCAAGGTGAGTTTTCGCAAAATGGAGGAGTGGTATTTCACAACATTGATATGAACGGAGAACCTGTATTCATATGGGATATCACTCAGGAATGTGCTTTCAATCCTATTTTTCCTCAAGGTGGTACTTGGGTATTTGATAGAGAGGGATGGTGCCCAGGAGAACAGACATTTATGAACCAGCAGGACTTCACAGAGGTTGCAACTCCTGGAGAAGATATAGTGATTGATTACGGAACAACCAATCCCCCGGTTTCTACAGGTGATTATAGATATCATGTTGCTCACCAAGTAGTAGGATATGGTCCAGCGAACTTTACGCAAGATGCATCTATAATGAGGGTTATGGCTCCTAATAATACGGCAGAATTTAAACGTGTTGGTAATATTTGTAATAACCCAGTTGTTGTAATACGTAATACAGGTGCAACAGATCTGACAGAATTAACTATTAATTATTGGATGAATGGTTCGATTAATCCTCAAACTTTTCAGTGGACAGGAAATCTAGAATTTATGGAAGAGGAAGAAGTTGAGTTACCATCAACAGCTGAATTCTGGTCAGACATATTAGAAGAAGGAAACGTATTCTATGCTGAAATAGCTTCAACAAATGGTGGAACAGATGAATATGTATATAACAATTCTATTAGTTCTACTTTCGATGTACCTACTGTTTATCCAACGAATGTGGTTATTGACATAAGAACGAATTTCAATGCAAATGAAAATAATTATCAGATTTTAGACACTGAAGGTAATGTTGTTGCTTCTAATAGTTTACCAGTAGCGTCTACAACTTATGTTGATGAATTAGATTTAGAACTTGGTTGTTATAAGTTCGTTATGAATGACTCTGGTCATGATGGTTTAGAGTTTTTTGCAAATCCAGGTCAAGGTGTAGGATGGGTTAGAATAAGAGATACAGACAATAACTTATTAGCTAACTTTGATCCTGATTTTGGAGGAGGTTTTGAAATTAATTTCAATACAGAGTTCCCAGTTTCAGTGGAGGATTTTAATTTCTTGAAAAGTATAAAAGTGTTCCCTAATCCTACAACAGATTATGTAATGTTAGCAGCTGATGACTTAAAGGATGCTAAAATATCAGTAATCGATGTGCTGGGACAAACGCATCTTGCGCCTGTCTTAACAAGGGATAATGAAAGTGTTTCGCTTGATTTCGCTGGATTAAATTCGGGAATCTATTTCGTTTTAATAGAGAAAGGCGAAGTTGTAACAACTAGAAAAGTTGTGGTAGAATAGAAAAGGTAAAAAACAAAAACTCTTACTTACATGCACCCTTTGAATATTGATTCAAAGGGTGTTTTTTATTGTACTAGATATACTAAGTTATCAATAATCAAAGATGATAGGATCATCATATTCTTGAATGTTCAAGAAGATTTCTCCAATCTCATCAACCTGAAGAGGGCTTATACCAATTTAATTTCAAAATGTCGTATAAAATTTTGATACTTAATTTTTC
>CAZSKA010000171.1:0-8780 GCA_964607315.1 uncultured Saprospiraceae bacterium
GTACAGGAACTAATGAAGAGTTAATAATTATTAATAATGATCCGACCCAGACTGTAACGTATGTATTTGAAGATAACAATATCATTGTAACAGTAATTGATTCTGCGGTCATTATTTCAACTGATGATGCCGATTTAGTAACTACAATAAATTTTATAGCTACCAATAATTTTGGTTGTACGTTAGAAGGATCAATAAATGTTACAGCAGAGCAATTACCTGATTTAGGATTTACTTCGGAAGTTACATGTGGTAGTTTTGAAATTTGCTTTACAAATATTACTACTCCTATTGACAATGAATATATGTGGGAATTCGGAGATGAAACAACTACAGATGATGTTTCTAATGAACAAAACCCATGTTACATTTACCCAGGTCCTGGCACATATGAAGTTACTTTATCAATAAATGAAGGTCCATGTGAAGGTCAAAGTATTACACAAACTGTTGAAGTAGGAGAAATTCCTGTAATAGATATAGTTACTGAAGATCAATTAATATGTGTGGATGAAGAATTGATAATTACAGCAGAAACAAATGGTGATCCTGAAAATATAGTTTGGACAGATGGTAATGGTAACATTTTACAAGAAGGTGGATTAACTATTACTATTATTGGTGATATGACGATTGAAATTACAGCTATGATAACTGATGAATTTGGTTGCGAAGCTTCAGATATGATTACTATTGAAGTTTATCAATTTGATTTGTCTATAGATGGCCCTGAAATTTCATGTGTTGATGAAGAAGTCTTATTAACGCTAATCAATAATTCCATTGGAGACAATTTTTCATATGATTGGGAACCAACAGAATGTATAGTCTCTGGAGAAGGCACACCTGAAGTAATAGTGAGTTCTGATTTGACTAAAGACGTAATGGTTATTGTTACTAATGAAGATAATGGATGTATGGATTCTGTTACTTTTACATTTAATATATCGGACATTAATAAATCAATAATTGTTGATGATGATTCACCATTCCAATGTCAAGAAATTATATTATCAATAGAACCAGATGATCCGAATTGTTCTTATCTATGGTCTAACGGAGAAACAACAGTTTCAATAAGCGATACCATTTTAGAAAATACGACATATTCTGTAACTATAACAGATGAAAACGGATGTACATTAGAACAATCATTGACTGTAGACCCTGAACTTCCTCAGTGTAATGAAGATGATGTGTTTATTCCTAATGCATTTAGTCCAAATGGAGATGGAGTTAATGATGTATTCAGAGTCCGTTCAAATTTTGTAAAAACAATGGATTTAAGAGTTTATGATAGATGGGGTGAAGAAATATTTATTACAACAGATGTAGGATCTGGATGGGATGGAACCTATAGAGGTGCCAATGTAACTCCTAACGTATATGCATACTGTCTTATAGTTACATGTTCCAACGGTGCTGAATATACCAAAGTTGGAAATGTTACTTTAATTCAATAAAAAAACATTTAATATTTGCTAAATAGGCGATTCATTTAACCTTGGATCGCCTATTGTTTTTTACGTTCAACCTAAAATCAAAAAATAGACAATCATTAGTCAATATGATGGACCTTCAAAAATATGCTGACTTAATTATTAACTCTGAAAAAACAGGGACTCCTATTGAACCTATAAGCACTGAAATAGGTACTTCTGACATTAACCTTGCTTACGATATACAGAAAATTGTAACTCAACAAAAAGTTAATCAAGGAGCGAGAATTGTTGGAAAAAAAATAGGTCTTACTTCGCCTAAAGTGCAACAACAGTTTGGCATTAATCAACCTGATTTTGGAGTGCTATTTAATCATATGGAATTATTAACGGGAAGTACCGTTTCAATATCCAATTTTTTCAATGTAAGAGCAGAGGCTGAATTAGCTTTTATATTAAATCAAGATTTAGATTTAGACGATATTACTATTTTAGATGTAATAGAATCTATAGATTTTGTTTTACCATCAATTGAGTTAGTTGATAGTCGAATAAGAGATTGGAAAATTAAAATAACAGATACTATTGCTGATAATGCAAGTGCTAGTCATTACATTTTGGGGCACACCCCAAAAACATTAGATGAAATTGACGTTATTAATTGTTCAATGAAACTTCTAAAAAATGGATCTTTAGTTTCTGAAGGCAGTGGTGAAGATTGCCTTGGATCACCTTTAAATGCAGTATATTGGTTAGCGAAAAAATCAATAGAGATGGGAGACTGCCTAAAAGAAGGAGACATTATATTATCAGGTGCTTTAGGCCCAATGATTCCTATAGAGGAAGGAGATAGAATCAAGGCTACTTTTGAAGGACTGGGTAGCGTAAGTTTAAATTTTGAGTAATGACAAAAGTAGCAATTATAGGTTCAGGTAACATAGGAACAGATTTATTAATAAAAATATTAAGATTATCTAATACCTTAGAAATATCTGCTTTTGTAGGAATAGATCAGAAGAGTGATGGATTAGCTAGAGCTAAAAAACTAGGAGTTCTAACTACACATCTTGGGATAGATGGTCTAATGAAAATGGACATTTTTGAAGATATTAAAATATTTTTTGATGCTACTTCTGCTAAAGCTCATAGATACAACTGGGATAAATTAAAAAGTGATAAGTCTAAAAAGATTGTAGACTTGACTCCTGCTGCTATTGGCCCTTTTGTTGTTCCTCCTGTAAATCTAAATATTCACAAAGATGAAAGAAACTTAAATATGGTTACTTGTGGAGGACAAGCGACAATACCCATTATTGCTGCAGTCAACAGTGTATCACCAGTAATATACGGAGAAATAGTAGCCTCCATTGCAAGTAAATCAGCTGGTCCTGGCACTAGAGCTAATATTGATGAATTTACAGAAACAACGTCACTTGCGATAGAGAAAGTTGGAGGTGCAAAAAAAGGCAAAGCGATAATAATACTAAATCCAGCAGAACCTCCTATAATAATGAGAGATACTGTGTTTACACTTTCTAGCATAGATAATAGGGAAGAAATAAGAGAATCAGTAAAAAGCATGGTTTCTAAAGTGAAAGAATATGTTCCCGGATATTCTCTACATCAAGAAGTTCAATTTGAATACATTGATGAGGAACATAAAGTTTTTATTGAAGGATTGGGTGAAGTATATGGTTTAAAAACTACTGTTTATTTAAAAGTGGAAGGTGCTGGACATTATCTACCATCATATGCTGGAAACTTAGACATCATGACAAGTGCTGCATTGGCTGTTGGAGAATCTCTTGCAACTTTATGAAAATATATTTGACATTAATAATTATAAGATTTATCTTAAGCTCTTAATCGTTTCCCCAATTCTATGAGGCAATTAAAGATTACCAATAAAATAACTAATAGAGAGAGTTTAGCACTTAATAAGTATCTCAATGAAATTGCTAACATACCTATGCTCACCGCAGCACAGGAAATAGAACTTGCTATTAGGATAAAAAAAGGAGATGAAAAAGCCTTAGAAGAATTAACCACTGCGAATCTTAGATTTGTAGTATCTGTTGCTAAAAACTATCAAAATCAAGGTTTATCGCTTAGTGACCTTATTAATGAAGGTAATGTAGGATTAATGAAGGCAGCAAGGAGATTTGATGAAACAAGAGGTTTTAAGTTCATTTCATATGCAGTATGGTGGATAAGGCAATCCATTTTACAGGCAATTGTTGAATACTCCAGGATGGTAAGATTACCATTAAATAAAGTTAGTAACTATAATAAAGTGAATGAAGCTTATACTAGTTTTATTCAAGAATGTGAAAGGGAACCAACACATCAGGAGTTAGGAGAACTTCTAAACATTCCAGAAAGAGAAATAACATCGATTTTAGCAAACACAAGTAGACATGTTTCTGTAGATGCACCAATAGGAGGAGATGAGGGTAACTCTACAATGTTAGATTTAATCCAAGAATTAGAAGGAAACTCACCTGATGAAAACTTGATGAAAAAGAGTTTAATAGAGGAAGTAAAGTTTGGGCTTGAAAGATTAAGCCCTAGAGAAATAGAAATACTAAGTGATTATTATGGATTAAGTGGTAAACAACCTCAAACTTTAGAAGAAATAGGCAACAGGCATGGACTCACTAGAGAAAGAGTTAGACAAATTAGAGATCGCTCTTTACGAAGATTGAAAAAATCATACAATCAACAATCATTAAGATCTTATTTATAGACGAATGTTAATTTAACTAAATAGTTTATAGTTAAAAATTATCATTAATTTTGAACAATGTTATCATCTTTATTGGAAATTTTTTTTAGTGGAAAATCTCGTTTACGTAAGGAACTCAGTGAAGCGAGAGAAGAATTAGCGCCTTTATCTAAGGATCTAGTCAAATGGGAAAAGGATGAATTAGAGTTATTGTCATTAATTCAAACCAAAAGAAAAAGCAAATCAGCATTTTCTAGCTCTGTCGAAGGAATCATTTGTTCTATATACCATGAGTATATGGTATCGTACATTTGGAAAAAAATCCCCATTAATAATATTCATATAATTGTTGCTCAATCTGCTAACTACAAATTTGACATGGTGATTAAAAATGAATTATGTTCATTTTATGTTAATGATCAATATCTTGGAGATTTTAAAAACGATAACAAACTATATTTATCTAAAAAAAGAATACTAGCTACACTTGAAGAATCAGACGCTGAATGGTGGGCAATTAAAGTAGAGAACGAATTTATTGGCAGTTTAATAAATATTGAGAAGGCTAGGCGAGTGAGTCCAAGGACATTTCAACTGAGAAGAAATCTTTCTGAAATTGATGAAGCTGTAATTTTAAGTATTGCAATTTATAAAATCATTGAAAAGACTCGTAAAATGAAAAAGATCCCATTTGAATAAATCAAACGGAATCTGAAACTCATTTTCAATTGCATCTTTTTATTCCATGTGTGAGCACAAAACGAATAAGAAATTCTATTTCTTCACTGCAAACATAGAAGAATTGTATATTGTTTTACTTATCTATTTGAAAATTAACTAATTTTTCACCTTTTTTGTCCAAATGAGTTTATTGTGCATTTTTTAACTTCTTCTGATGCAAATTTTGGGTTTAACCCAAAAAAAGAGAAGTTTGCTAGATATAACATTCAGTTTTCTAAATAAAATAGAAATATTTGAATATTGATTTAATTTGTTTCATTTAATTTTAATATCCGAAAGTAATACTTAAAATGCAGAAAATATTTATCCAAGATGTTACATTAAGAGATGGGATGCATGCAATTAAGCATCAATATACTATTAAGCAAATTAATGATATTGCTAAGCGATTAGATGATGCGGGTGTTGATGGAATTGAGGTTGCTCATGGTGATGGTCTTTCAGGCTCTAGTTTTAATTATGGTTTTGGGAAACATACAGATTGGGATTGGATTGGAAATTTAGCAAGTGTATTAAAGCATGCAAGATTAACTACTTTAATCTTGCCAGGAATTGCCACGATTGAAGATTTGAAACATGCTGCAAACCTAGGTGTGAAAAGTGTAAGAATAGCTACACATTGTACCGAAGCTGATCTTGCGATTCAGCATATAGAAGCTGCAAAACATTTAGGGCTGGATGTTGGTGGATTTCTAATGATGGCACATATGAACACTCCTAAACTTTTAGCAGAACAGGCCAAATTAATGGAAAAAGCTGGAGCTGACTGTGTATATGTAACAGATTCTGCTGGAGCCTTGGTTATGGATGGAGTAAAAGATAGAATTAGAGCTTTTAAAGATGTATTATCTGAAAATACGGAAATAGGGATTCATTGTCATCATAATTTATCTCTTGGAGTAGCAAACTCTGTAGTAGCACTACAGGAAGGAGCAACAAGACTCGATGCTTCTTTAGCAGGAATGGGAGCAGGAGCTGGAAATGCGCCATTAGAAGTACTTATTGCCGTTTTACATAAGATGGGATATAAAACAAACAGTGATTTATTTCAACTAATGTCTATTGCTGACGAACAAGTTAGACCATTACAGGTCAGACCTGTCAGAGTTGATGGTGAAACTCTTTCTTTAGGTTATGCTGGGGTTTATTCTAGTTTTCTCTTACATGCTGAAAGAGCAGCACAAAAACATAAATTAGACACAAGAGAAATTCTTATCGAATTAGGAAACCGTAAAATGGTAGGTGGACAAGAAGATATGATAGAAGATGTTGCATTAGACATGCGATCTAGTGTGTAAAAGAATTAGAGGCTATCCAAAAAATACATTAGGAAACTATCTTAGATTATTGACTATTTAACAGATTTAGTCTTCTTTACTTTCTTTTTTTTAGTTTTAACTTTATTTCTAACAGTCTTGCCCTTTCTTTTTGTATTTTTTTTCTTTTCTTCTCCATCCTTTTTAAGTTTCTTAGACTCCAAAGATTTCTTTTTTTCAAGTTCACTTTCTAATTTTTCAAGTTTCTTACGTGTCCTTTGAATTTTCGCTTCTAAACTTTTAATATTCATACTTATATATTTACATCATTATAAGACTTAAAAAAGATTTTAAGTTTCCATTCATAAATAAAATATTAATCAATAAAAGGATCCTGTTTTAAACACTAAGCCATTATAGAAGAAACTGATTGACTAAGACCAATCCAATAGCTTACATCTATCAATTCATAATTAGAATCAATATATATTTTTTTATATTTCACTTGTCAAATGACTAATAAATATCACCTTTGTACAAAATTGAAAAAATGAAAGATATGATGAATAAAAACACAGATGCAAGTAAATGTCCTTTTCTTGGAGGAGAATTGAATAAAACTGCTGGTAATGGTACTAGCAATAAAGAATGGTGGCCAAATCAATTGAAGTTGAATATTTTACGTCAAAATTCAAGTTTAGTTGATCCAATGGATAAAGATTTCAACTATATTGAAGAATTTAATAAATTAGACTATCAATCATTGAAGAAAGATTTAGTAGAGTTAATGACAGATTCTCAAGAATGGTGGCCTGCAGATTACGGGCATTATGGACCTTTCTTTATTAGAATGGCATGGCATAGTGCTGGCACATATAGAATTGCAGACGGAAGAGGAGGCGGTGGTGCTGGTTCTCAAAGATTTGCACCTTTAAATTCATGGCCGGACAATGGGAATCTAGACAAAGCAAGATTATTATTATGGCCTATAAAGCAAAAATATGGAAAGCAAATTTCATGGGCTGACCTTATGATATTAACTGGAAATGTAGCACTTGAATCAATGGGATTTAAGACTTTTGGGTTTGCTGGAGGTAGAGCTGACATATGGCAACCAGAAGAGGATGTGTATTGGGGGTCTGAAACTGAATGGTTAGGAGATAATAGATATACTGGTGATAGAGAATTAGAAAATACTTTAGCAGCTGTACAAATGGGGTTAATATATGTTAACCCGGAAGGGCCTAATGGTAATCCTGATCCGAAATTAGCAGCACATGATATACGAGAAACATTTGGAAGAATGGCGATGAATGATGAAGAGACAATTGCATTAATCGCAGGAGGTCACACTTTTGGAAAAGCGCATGGAGCTGGAGATCCAGACAAACATGTAGGTGCGGAACCTGCAGCGGCGAGCATTGAACAACAAAGTCAGGGTTGGCAGAATTCTTTTGGGAGTGGAAATGCTCAATACACAATTACTAGTGGATTAGAGGGAGCTTGGACTACAACTCCTACGAAATGGAGTCATGATTATTTCAAACATCTATTCGAATATGAATGGGAACTAACGAAAAGTCCAGCAGGTGCCTATCAATGGGTTCCAACTGATGCTTCAAATACTAAAATGACACCTGATGCACATCAAAATGGGGTAGAACATAAACCTATAATGCTAACAACTGATTTAGCATTAAAAGAAGATCCTGCTTATGAAAAAATATCTAGAAGATTTTATGAAAACCCAGATCAATTTGCAGATGCATTTGCTAGAGCTTGGTTTAAATTAACGCATAGAGATATGGGCCCAAAAAATAGATATTTTGGACCGGAAACCCCTACAGAAGATTTAATATGGCAGGACCCTATTCCAGCATTAGATCATGATATAGTAAATGACAATGATATTTCTGTTTTAAAACAAAGTATTAAGGAATCTAATCTAAGCATTGGAGAATTAGTTAGTACGGCTTGGGCTTCTGCTTCCACTTATAGAAACTCTGATAAAAGAGGAGGAGCAAATGGCGCAAGAATTAGAATGGCACCACAAAATAACTGGGAAGTTAATAATTCGGAGCAGTTAAATAAAGTGTTATCTACTTTAGAAGATATAAAAAACGCTTTTAACGCTGACCAAACAACAAACAAAAAGATTTCTTTGGCTGATATTATTGTTTTAGCTGGTTGTGCAGGTATTGAAAAAGCTGCAAGTAACGCTGGAAAAGAAATTACAGTTCCATTTACTGCAGGTCGTATGGACGCCACAGAAGCTCAAACAGATAAAGAATCATTTTCTGCTTTAGAGCCAATAGCAGACGGATTCAGAAACTATTTGAAAGGTAATTACTCTGTTTCTGCTGAAGAATTACTTATTGACAAGTCTCAACTTTTGTCACTAACTGCTCCTGAAATGACAGTTCTTATAGGAGGGATGAGAGTCTTAAATACGAATTACGATCATTCGAAGAATGGGGTTTTTACAGATAAAGTTGATACTTTAAGTAATGATTTCTTTATTAATCTACTAGATCTTAATACGAAATGGAGAAGTGTAGATGAAACAAATAACTTATTTGAAGGTAGAGATAGAAAATCTGGAAATGTAAAATATAAAGG
>CAZSKA010000172.1:0-8686 GCA_964607315.1 uncultured Saprospiraceae bacterium
ATCCTAGATAATTTAATTGTATTTCATAGCTACCTTCAGAAATATTAAAATTAAAGCGACCATTCAAGTCCGAAGTAAATTCACTTTTAAATGAAAGATTAATTCCTTTAACTAATATACTGCAATATGCTAGTTCTTCATTTTCCAACACTCCATATACATTACCTTCTACTCTTTGGGCCTTAGCCCAAAAAACAAAAAAAACAAAATACAAAATGAATAAAAATCTCACTTTATACTTTTAATTAATTATTCCATTCGCAATTAAAGAAAAAACTAGAGCACCTAAGAGAAATAATATGCACCCTGCCAAAACAAGTAATTTTACATAAGCTGGTTTTCCTTTCAAAAATGAAATGTCTAATTTTTCATCGAGCCATTTCATCGATTCAGGAATTCCTTCTTCCTTAGAAGGGAACATCAATTCATTCTCTATCAATAACTCTTTTGCTAAATTGTAGTCTTGAGAATCTACTTTTACAATGGCGCCTTGAATTCCCATTGCCTCCAAACTTCCTGTCTGAAGAATTTTTTCGTTAAAAACTTCATGTTCTATCTCATTTATTCGGAGCAAAGATTTAACCAATTGGAGTTTGCCAATGTTATTTGTTTCATAAAGTTCTACTACCATTTCTCTTAAATTTAGTTGTTATTATATATGATTCCTTAATTTTCTTTTAACCCGCATTGTGCAATATAACTTCGTAATGCCTGTCCGACAATCTACACTAACGCCCTTTGGCGTCACAATAATGGTGATTGAGCAAAAGTTGGCGAAGCTCTTATTTCAAACGCATTTCAGGTCGTAATAGATTTTCTATTACATAATGTGGGTTTAACTTTTGCCAAATGGGGCTTTCGTCCAAATAATTAACAATACGGCTTCTTGCTTGTTAGTTAAAATATGACTTATATTTACAACGTTAAGCATTTCATGATAAACCCTTCTAAAAATATATGAAAAGAAGATCAATTTGGGCCATTATAATCCTTATGAGCTTAGCTTGTATAGGAATCATTTTTATCCAGTTCTACTGGATTTATTGGTTCGTTGATTTGAATGAAAAGAACTTCAATAATAAGGTGTATTCTGCATTGAACGAGGTGAAAGGTACACTTGCTGAAAATGCTGAAAAGAAAGAAAACTTTACTGGTTTAGGAGATAAAATCAAAGTATCAGAACCATCGATTGGTCTAAAAAAATTCAATCCTAAGCTTAATCAAGATAAAATCTGGTCAAAAGAACAAATCTTATTTGAGTTGCAATCTATATCAAGGATGCTGAATACGCAAGAATTACTCCTTGAATTAAAGCCTGAGAATCTTTCTAAGTTGATAAAGACTTCATTAGAAGATCAGGGTATACAGGATTTGGAATATGAATTTGGGGTTTTTAACAATGAATCAAATGACTACTTTATAATAAACGATAATTATGTTGTTGATTTTGGGGATAATGAAGAGGCTTCTGATTTAGGTTTACAGCTAAACTTCGATCATTCTGATTATAAGATTCAGTTATTTTCTTCAGATTATGAATCTCCGGGCTTCCTTTCATTATACTTTATAAACAAGCGAAAATTTGTATGGTCATCTGTCACACCATGGCTATTAGGAAGTGTAATCTTTACGCTTATTATCCTAGTTTGTTTTATTTATACTATGTTCGTCATCATAAGGCAGAAGAAGATAAGTGAGATGAAAACTGATTTCATCAATAATATGACGCATGAATTCAAAACACCCATTGCAACGATTTCTCTTGCTTCAGACTCTATTAATAACCCGGTCATACTTCATAAGCCTGAGAAAGTTCAGCGATTTACTGGTATTATAAAACAAGAAAATCAGAGAATGTTAGCCCAAGTAGAAAAGGTTCTTCAGATGGCAACAATAGAAAAAAGAGAGTTTGAGTTGAAAATTAGTTCTTTGAATATTGAAGAATTATTGAAGCAAGCAACTGAAAATGTTGGCTTAAGATTAGAAGAGGTAAATGGGACCATAGAAACAGATCTAAACTTTACAGATCCTATGGTAGAATTAGATCAAACGCACATTACGAGCATGATACATAACTTGATGGATAATGCAATAAAGTATACGAGTGGAGAGCCAAAAATTTTGGTGAGCGGCAAAAATGTGCGTAATGGAATAAGAATAAGTGTAAAAGATAATGGAATTGGTATGACTAAAGAGTCTCAAAAATTTATCTTTGACAAATTCTATAGAGTTCATACCGGAAACAGACATGATGTGAAGGGATTTGGACTTGGACTAAGTTATGTGAAAGCATTAGTTGATGCACATAATGGAAAAGTAAAAGTAGATAGTGAATTAGGGAAAGGGAGTACGTTTACGTTATTCTTTCCTCAGAAACATAAACCCAGTTAATGTTTTAACAGATTTTAAAAACTTAGATAAAAGCGAAATAAAATTCGCTTATTTAAAGGTTTTAAAGATTTAGCAGACTCCAAAAAATCATTTTTTTCGAAAATATTAACATATTTTGTTAAATTTTATGTGACTTTATGATTTTCAATAGTCCTATTGTTGAAACAATAGCGCAAACTGTATGAAAATGGCAACTAAGATCCTATTAGTTGAGGACGATCAAAACTTTGGTGTAGTACTCAGAGATTATCTAGAGATGCACGAATATGATGTTGATTTAGCAACTGATGGAGAAGCAGGCTCAACGGCTTTTGACCAAGGTGGATATGACATGTGTATATTCGATGTCATGATGCCTAAAAAAGATGGTTTTACTTTAGCTAAAGAAATCAGAGAAAAAGATAAGCAAACGCCTATCATTTTTCTGACAGCAAAAACTTTGAAAGAAGATATATTAGATGGTTTCCGAATAGGAGCTGATGATTATATCACAAAACCTTTCAATTCTGAAGAACTTCTTCTTCGTGTACAAGCAATCTTAAAAAGATCGCTTAAAGAAGATGAAGATGATGACGCAAAAGAATTCACAATTGGTGAATTTGACTTCAACTTTCCATTAAGAATCCTAACTCATAAAGACGGGGAAAAAGAGAAACTGTCTCCAAAAGAGGCACAGTTACTTAGACTTTTCGCTCTTAATATGAATGAAATTCTTTCTAGAAATGAAGCTCTTACTAAAATTTGGAATGAAGACAACTATTTTACTGCACGTTCAATGGATGTATTTGTAACAAAACTTAGAAAATATCTAAGTCTTGATGAAAATTTAGAAATTGTGAACATTCACGGTTCTGGATTCAGACTTATCGATAAAAGAGTAGTCTCAGAATAAGTTTTATTGTAAAACTAACTAGTCTTTCGGTTAATATTCTATCTTGACAATATTGACCCTGTTATTTCTTTCACTAACAAGTAGAAATGTGGAGGATGAGATTTGTATGGCATTTCGTAAACGCAATTTTAATTTCTGATAAGCAGTACTTAAAACACTATTCCTTTCAAATCTTCCTGCAGGATTAAGAACATACTCACTCACCGTGTTATTATTTTTTATCTCATCATTGAATATAAAATGTAATTTCGACGGTGTCTTGAATAAAAAGAAGGAAGAATACGCTCCATCATCATCTTGACTAAATTGTTTTTTCGGCAAAACAGTACCCCATGACAATTCACCTAACGGAGAAATACTTAATACAACAATGTCCTCATTATAGTAATCCGTAACACTACTTCTTATCGCTCCACCTCTTAAATTACGCAAGTCACTCGTCCGGTAATATTCCTTATTAGCTTCCATAACAAAAACATACCCACCGTCTTTTCTAAGTGTAACATCACTCATCATGTAATTCTGCAAGCCATCTATTTTCCTTTTTGTTTTTAATGTAGCATCTACTAACATTTTCTCAGGAAATTCAAATCTTCTTATAGAGTCGTTCATAAAAACAAAATAACCAGTACTTACATCTGTATCATTCTTTCCGTATATTCCAACCAACTTAAAAAAGCCTGTTTTAGAATCCAGAAGCTCTACATCATTTGTGATATTTCCATAAAAAGGAAGTAACTGATCTGTAAGATTTCCATTTTTATCAAGCGTCAAGAGTCGATAATGATGTCCTTCTTTCCGCTGAGAGGTATTATATTTATCGAATAAAATTCCTATTGTACCATCTTCTCTCACCTTGATTTGATCAAAATCTTTACGAATGGAAACACCTTCTATCGTCAATATAGTCTCAAAGTATAATTCCATTTCTTGATTATCATATAATATAATCCGTAGAGATTTATCATCCTGGACATTGTACATAACTACATATCGATCATTATCAGAGCCTGTAAATTTGTAATATTCAGATACATATGCATCTGGTCGTGTAAATAAAGTGTCTTCATAATACACTTCACCCATAGGACTCATCTTTACGGATTTGATATATTCTACCCCTTTCGTTTTAAAAGAATAATAACTATTAAAATCATTTTCCGTCGTCACAAAACCAATCAGATTAACACGTCTATCCTCAAAATTCATCTGTCGTTCCTGAATAAATCCTAATCCCTCATTATAAATAGAAAGTGTTTGACCGACACCTTTATTTCTTACCAGAAGAATTTTATCAGACACCTGCCCTAGTAATGTATACGAATAATCATCCCTTAATAATACCTCTGGAGAAACCGTCACGGTTTGACTCATAAGAGGTGCAAGAAACACGCTGAAAAGTATGATATATGTTGTAAAAATAAATCTCATAAAGTGAAGATATAATTTTAAACTGAAATGTCTTTGCAAATAGCGATAATTTAGCGCTTTTAAAATGCTTGAAAACATTTCTGTCATTCAATTAATTTAGTTTACCTTGTGCTCATTATAGAAACGAAAAAACGTTTTCTCTAGTTTACTTCTAAAAGAATAATATGACCGAAACACGATTTTCTCTTGATGGCAAAGAATTCATTGACCTGAGCAGTTTACTTAAGATTCTAACTTTAGTTGGGTCTGGTGGTGAAGCAAAAATCAGGATAGTAAATGGCGAAGCTATGCTTAATGGAGAGGTAGAAACGCGAAGAAAGAAAAAACTAAGGCCAGGTGATGTTGTTGAATTTGGAGAAAAAATAATTCGTATAGATGCATGATCATCATGATGTAGCAAGCCTTGTTTTTTTTAAGTTTTTGGGCTTGAGCCCAAAGGTAAAGGGCTTCCTCATGATGCAATTAGGGCATGGTCTGATGAAAAATCTTAAAGGTCTCCGCTTTTATAAATTATTAGGAACAGGTAAAGGAAATGGGTTTAATCCTTTACCAGATTATGGCACATATGGTATTTTGAGTGTGTGGGAAAAGGAAGAAGATGCCAAGTTATTTTTGGATGAATCCAAAATTATCAAAAAATATTCCTCTATTGCCTTGGAAACTGAATACTTTCATCTCCGACCAATTCATAGTCATGGTGCATGGGGAGGCTCAAACCCATTTAGGATCAATAAACGTGTTACTTTAAACACTAATGATTCCATTGCTGTTCTTACTAGAGCAAGAATTAAAGTATCTAAATTAAGGAAGTTTTGGAAATATGTTCCAACATCTAGTAGACCATTAAAGAATGAAAACGACATGTTATTTTCCAAAGGAATTGGTGAAGTTCCGTTTTTAAATATGGCGACATTTAGTGTATGGACTTCTGAAGAGGCAATGAAAAATTTTGCATATAATTCAAAAGAACATCTTAAAGCAATCAAAATGACAAGAGAACTTGGATGGTATAGCGAAGAATTGTTTGCTAGATTCGTACTTTTGGAACACGGAAAATTAAGTGGATGAAAAAAATAGAGCACATAGGTATCGCCGTTCACGATATGGACGAAGCGAAGCAACGATATGAAACGCTTTTGGGGACACCCGCATATAAAGAAGAAGTCGTAGAAAGTGAATTTGTAAAAACCGCTTTTTTCCGATGTGGCCCAAATAAAATAGAATTATTAGCTGCAACAAGTGAAGAGTCTGCCATCTATAAATACTTGCAAAAAAATAGAGAAGGCATACATCATATTGCATATGCAGTTGATGATATAGAATTAGAAATGGAACGCCTTAAAAAAGATGGATTTCGTTTATTAAACGAGAAACCAAAAAAAGGCGCTGACAATAAAATGATCTGTTTTGTACACCCAAAAGACAATAATGGCGTACTAACAGAATTAACATCTGATATTAAATGATATGAAAAGAATACTACAAATTACATTAGCAATCCTTATGTGCTTGCCTCTAATGGGACAAGAAATGTTTCATAGAGTGCGTGTTGATCTAATGGGGAAAAATATCCAGGATTTAGGTAAAGTGGGAGTAGAAGTGGATCACGGACACATTGCCTTGGGTAGATACATAGAAAATGACTATTCCGTTAGCGAAATCCAAGCAATTAAAGATGCAGGGTTTAAGACGGAAATTCTAATAGAAGATATGTCGAAATACTATAGAGAACAGCTAGCTGCCGGTCTTAATCGTATGAATGAAGGCTGTCTTGCGGACCAAGGATTTACAGATATTCCTACTCCTGAAAATTTCCAACTAGGAAGTATGGGTGGTTTTTATACGTATGATGAATATATTGCAATCGTAGATGATATGCAGGAAAAGTTTCCTCATCTGATAACTCCTAAAACACAAATAGGAGATATTTTGACACATGAGGGAAGAGAAGTTTACTCTATGATTATTTCAGATAATCCAGGAATGGATGAAGGCGAACCTGCCAACTTATATACATCTATTCACCACGCGAGAGAACCTAATGGATTAACTCAATTGATCTTTTTTATGTGGCATATATTAGAAAATTATGATTCTGATCCATTAATTAAGGAGTTACTAGATAATACAGCTTTACATTTTATTCCTGTAATAAATCCAGATGGATATGTATATAATCAAACCATAGAACCTAATGGTGGAGGATTATGGAGAAAAAATAGACGTCCAAATGATAATGGATCATTCGGTGTTGATCTAAATAGAAATTATGGATTCTTATGGGGTTTTGACGATGGAGGATCTTCACCTAATCCGAATAGTCAGGTATATAGAGGTCCAGAGGCATTCAGTGAACCTGAAACACAAGCTGTAAAATTATATTGTGAAGCGAATAATTTCACCCTTGCATTGAACTATCATACACATGGAAATTTATTAATCCATCCATGGGGATATACTGATGCTCCGACACCAGAGGATAATTTATATTTTGGTATAGCAAGAGAAATGACGAAAGAAAATTCATATCCATTTGGTAATGGAACTGTAACCTTGGGTTCATTGGTAAATGGTGATTCTGATGATTGGATGTATGGAGAAGAAGGAACAAAAAATAGAATTTATGCCATGACACCAGAAGTAGGAGCTGAAGGATTTTGGCCTCCTATTGACAGAATTGTTTTTAATTGTCAAGCAAATGTTCATGCCAATGTATCTAATGCATTTATGTTATTGAACTACCCTATTTTAGAATCATCTTCAATAGAAACTGTTGATGAATTCACGGCAGATATAGAATTGAATTTCTCTCAACTAGGTTTTCAAGCAGATGTTTTTGATGTGGAGGTAGAGGTCGTTTCGGGAAATGCTAATTTGAGTCAAGTAAATTTTTCATATGATATGGAACAGTTAGAAACTGCGACTGAAAACATCAGTCTATTATTAGACGATGATTTAACTTTTGGTGAAGAAATTATCATAGCCGTTACTTCGACAGACGCAGGGAATATAATTAATGATACTTTAACTTATGAATATTCATTCGGAGGTCTAGAGACTTTCTTGGTTCAGGATATTATTGGCGATGATGAGTTTTGGGTTGCAGATAATGAGAATTGGTTTTATGCAACGGATTTATTTGTGAGTGAGGAGTTTTCATTGTCTGAATCTCCTAGTGCTAATTATCAACCAGGAACAAATAAGTCTATCCAAAGTAAATCTATTGTTCTGCCAGAAGAGGGCGAGTTAAGATTGAAATTTGATATGTGGGTAGAGATAGAATCGAATTATGATTATGCCGCATTATATATTAATACGATAGGAAATCCACTAATTCCATTGTGCGGTAATTATAGTGATGCTCCTCAGAACAGTCAACCGGAAGGTGTACCTGTTTACGATGGATCATTTGGATGGGTATCAGAAGAAATAGATGTGACTGCATGGGCTGGTATGGAAGTTGTGTTTACTTTACAATTTGTCAGTGATAACTTCGTGAATGGCGAAGGAATATATATTGACAATTGGGCAATTACAACAACTAATGAGATTACACCAACAGGTGAAACGGAAATTGTAGAGTTCCGTCCTTCACCTAATCCAGCAACCAATATAGTGCAACTAAATTTACCATTTAATAGAATAGAAAAGGTGGAAGTTTATAATGCATTAGGTCAACGAATGATGACAGAAGGAAAAGGAATATCATCTATTGATGTAAGTGGATTAACGAATGGTGTGTATTATATCTTAGTAGAAAATACAGACGGTGGATATCACAGAGGTCAGGTAGTTGTGGGGAAATAAGAGATTAATATTTAAATATTATAAGGAATAAATTAGGGGCTTTGGCCCCTTTTTTCGTTTTAAGAGTAAGCTATAATATTATATCCTACAAAAACGTAGTTGACTTAATTTACACAATGTATTTTCAAACTGAAATTAGTACAAACAAAACGCAGAGTATGAAAT
>CAZSKA010000173.1:0-8638 GCA_964607315.1 uncultured Saprospiraceae bacterium
ACATATTATAGAAATAACTAATATTACTTTATGACGCTTATCTTTCCAGAATTAAATCCAATTTGATTTTAATTTGTTTTGTAATAAAGACGATATGGTATAACTAATAAGTGAATGAATTAAAATACAATTTTATTCAACTTCGTTAATTGTGAAGGCATTAGATTTAAATGAACCATAATGCTTGAATATATACTTTTTAATTTTGGGCTTAAAGCCCAAAAAAAATACAAATTTGCTTAACTCAAGGAGAATATTATTAACTGTTATTTCAGCCTTAATAGGTGGATTCATTTTAGCTCAAAATGACAGTCTCAACCTTCTCCAAACAGACACAATAATTCTTTCAAAAGAGCAAATAAGTTCTAATAAAATATCTCTAAATAATGGATTAATCCTTCCTATATCACTTACTCATTATAACAAGGATTTAGCCTATGATTTCAATGAAAAAAAAGCTGAAATCCTCTTCTCCCAACCCAACCTCAAACCACAGGATACACTTCTTTTTACCTATAGAAAATTTGCAGAAATTTTCGGTGACACTTTAAGCAGAAATTTTAAAAGTGGCATAGACAATAAAGTGACTTATATCGCTCTTGACATCCCTAAAAACTCAGGAAACACTAGCCTTTTACCTGAAGGCCTTGAATACAGTGGTTCTTTTGGTAGGGGACTAACAGCAGGTAATAGTCAATCACTTGTTCTTAATTCGAATTTCAACATGCAGTTAGGCGGTCAGATTGGTGATGGAATAGATTTAAGAGCTGTAATATCTGATGCAAACATTCCCATTCAGGCAGAAGGCACAACACAACAACTTCAGGAATTTGATCAAGTTTTCATAGAGTTAACTAAGGACAAACAACAGCTAGTTGCAGGAGATTTCAGATTACAAAGACCGAGTTCTTATTTCATTAATTATTCTAAAAAACTTAAAGGAATAAAGTATAAAAACACTAGTATTTATAGTGATAAAGGAAACCTTGCGGTAGATGGATCTTTTTCAATTAGTGGAGGTAGATTTCATCGTCAAACACTACAAATACAAGAAGGAAATCAAGGCCCGTATAAACTTCAAGGCGCTAATAATGAACAATTTATAATCGTACAAAGTGGTACTGAACGCGTCTATATTGATGGTGAACTTCTGATACGAGGAGAAACAAATGATTATATCATTTTGTATGACCGTGCTGAAATCATTTTCACAGAAAAAAGATTAATTCAAAACGATTTTAATGTAGTGGTGGAGTTTGAATATTTGGTTCAAAATTTTGCTAGAACAATACGCCACGCAAATGCCGAATGGAGTCTAAACACGCACACTGTTCAGTTCTTCTCATACGTTGAATCTGATAGTAAAAACAGCAGTGGCTCTTTCGAGTTATCCGATGATGACCGAAGCCTACTTAGTAATGCAGGCGATTCAAAAACAGCCTTTCAATCAGGAATATTCATAAATGAAAACTTTACGCCTTCAGGAGTATTTTATGATATAGATGTTCTTAATGGTACTGACACAATCTTAGTTTATAGTACTGATTCTACCCGTGCGATTTTCCAAGCGAATTTTACGGATTTAGGAATGGGTAATGGAGATTATGCAATCGACAATGAAGTTAATGCAAATGGACGTGTTTATACATTTGTAGGAGAAGGAAATGGTAGATATAGACCAGTAATTCTCCTGATTGCGCCAGAAACAAAACAGATGTATGGCCTAGGTCATAAATTCAACTACTCCAAAAATGGACAAATTCACACTGAACTTTCGCTTAGCAATTTTGATAAGAATACTTTCTCCAGCATAGATGATAATAACAATTTAGGTTATGGGATAAAAACTGACATCAATCAAAGTTGGAATTTTTCTAATAATTCAAAGCTTCAAGCAAGTGTTTTCGGAGAATTTATAAACAGTGATTTCAATTTTATTAACCCTTATAGAAGTACTGAATTCACTATTAATTGGAATCTCCCAAATTTGGATATTATCAGTAATGAAATTCTAGGAGGTGCAACACTTAGTTATAACTATTCATCCAAGACAAAAGCACTAAAAAAAGTAAATTTAAATTACTCATCTAAACTATACAATAGAGTGAATAGCTTTAATGGCAACCTTCATTCTATCAACGGAAATATTCAACTAAAGGCACTTAGCTTAGACACTAAAACAAGTTATTTACAAACCACAAGTTCTCCTCTAAATACTACTTTTTTCAGACCAAATATTAAATTAACGAGGTCGTGGAAAAAATTAGGTGGAATTCAAACTGGTGTGTTATACGATGCAGAAAAAAACATTCAATTTGATGGTTTAACTGACACTATCTTGAATAGTACAAATACCTATGATGAGATTAAATTTTTTATTAGTTCTAGAGATTCATCAGTTTTAAAAACAGAATTCTTCTATTCTACAAGAAGAGATCAATTAGGTTTTGAGGGAGAAGTAAAAGACTTTTCTTTTGCTGATAAAGCAGGGGTAAATATAAGTGCGGTAGGTAAAAATCAACGTATTAATTTTACAGTAAATTACAGAAGATTAGATACAGACGAAAGTTTTAATAACTCAGTGGTAGATGCGGAAAACTTGCTTGGTGGTTTAGACTATCAATACAACTTATTTAACAATTTAATCAGAGGTGTGAGCAATCTAAATTTTAATTCAGGCCAAGAACCTAAATTAGAATTTGATTTTAGAGAAGTAGGATTAGGTGAAGGAAATTATATATGGATAGATGATGGTGATGGCATTCAAACACAAAATGAATTCCAAATAGCACCTTTTGCTGATCAAGGAAATTTTATCAGAATAAGTCTTTTCAATAATGAATTTGAACAAGTCTATAATCAGGAATTTTCACAAAGTCTATTAATAAACCCTATTAAGTGGAAACTAAGCAAGAATAAATTAAAAAAGCGTCTAGCCAATCTATCTAGTCAGACTAACATCAGACTTAACAGGAAAGATCGTCAAGCAGGTGGAATACCTGTTTTAAACTTTACTGAATTTGATGTAACTGATGAAAATCTAGTTAGCTTTATCAGTAGCATAAATCAATCGGTATTTTGGAATAGAGGTAATCCATCATACGATATCTTATTTAATTATCTAAGGAACAATAGCGGGATACTTCTAACAACAGGAACCGATGTAAGAGACAATGAAAATTATTCACTGAAGGTCAGAAAAAACTTTGCAAAAAAACTTGATATTTCGCTGACTGGTAATCTAGGTTCAAATTCTCAAACGAATATAAATTTTCCTGACAACAACTATCTATTGGATATTAGAGAAGGGGAATTAGAAGCGTCATATCGTATCCAAAATAGTTTAGAAGCTCGAATCAACACAGGCTACAACATTAAACAAAATCAGCTTGATATAGAGAGAGCGAGGTCCTTTAATACAAATTTTGGGGTGAGCTATTCTACTAAAAACAAAACACGTATTGACGGATCATTGAGTTATAACAACATTGATTTTAATACAGCTGGGAATCCAATTATTGACTTAGTTGTTTTGGAAGGTCTTCAAAATGGAAACAACTTTCTATGGGAATTACGTTTTACGAAGCGATTGATAAACAATTTCGATCTGACCTTAAATTACAACGGTAGAAAAACAGGGCAAGCAAGAACCGTTCATGTAGCAAATGCCCAAATAAGGGCAAGTTTTTAAACTTTGGGGACACCCAAAAAAAAGAAATCTACCTTCAGAAAAAATACAATTCAAGGGATATTAACTACTATATGCACATCCAAAAAAAACACTAAAGAAAGATGGTGGAAAGAGAATAAGAAGGGAAATGGCTATATGGACGACACATTTGCAAGAAATATTAGTTTCCCTAGAGTCTAAGTCGCAGGAATTACAAAATTAGCTTAATCAAATCAGGCAACTTCTAGGTTTGCTTTTTATATTTACAACAATATCTAAAGTTTGCTTTTTATATTTACAACAATATCTAAAAATAAAATACGAAAAAATGCGGATTAAACTGTTTACACTTATTATCTCAATATTTGCAAGTTCTTTGGCTATAGGTCAAAATGCATGGTCAACTGTTGAGACAAAAGATATCTCAAATCAAATATCAGACGTAATAGAACATGTGAGTGATTATGGAACTTTTCACTTAGATGTTGAAAATTTCAAGAAATTTGTAGCAACTGCTCCAGAAGAATTTTCAGGCTTGAAAGGTTTAGAAACTACATTGCCTATGCCAGATGGCAGTATAGAAACTATATACATTTACGATTCTAAAATCACTGAAGATGGATTACTAAAGAAATTTCCTAGTATCCAAAACTTTAAGTTTTCAAATGAAGATAAGACAATCACTGGGCGTTTTGCACTTTCGCAAATAGGATTCTCAGCTAGTGTAACTTCTCCAAAAGGGAAAATTTATATAGACAGATTTTCTGATGATAGTGATGAGTTTTATGCGAGTTATTATACAGACAACTATAATAAAAGCGCACAGTTTTTTCCTGCTTGTGGTGTTACAAGTGCTGATGAAAAGCCATTTTTAGAAGAATTTAATTTTGACAATTCACCAATTCCAAGCAAAAATTTAAAAACTCCAGAAGGAGATGTAGCACTTAGAACATATAGACTTGCTATAGCTGCGACAGGAGAATTTTCTCAACAAAAAGGTGGAAACTTAAATACTGTTCTGATGGTCATTAATGAGTCAGTAATGAAGCTTAATGAGATTTTCGAGCAAGAAGTTGCTATCCGTTTTCTATTGATAGAAGACAATGATAAAATCATTCACCTTAATGCTGATACGGATCCTTATTTCAATGGAACAACAGGAGTTCAATTAATTGGCCAAAACACAAATGCAATAGGAAACATAATTCCTTTCAATGAGTGGGATCTTGGTCATGTTTATACGAGTGGATGTACAGATGTAGGAGGTATTGCTTCTTTACAAAGTGTATGTGGACCAAATAAAGGAGCTGGTGTAACTTGTCACTATTCGCAAAATTTAGATATAATAACAACAAGAGTAGCTTCTCACGAGTTAGGACACCAATTCGGTGCTTCACACTCATTCAATCACTGTGATGGTGAGAACGAAAGTCCTGGAACAGCATTTGAGCCAGGTAGTGGTCATACGATAATGTCTTATGCAGGATTATGTGGACCAACAAATAATATAGCGAATGCGCCATTTATTTATTTCCATGGTGCTAGTGTAGAGCAAATGATAAACTTTTCACAAGTAGGAAATGGTAATTCATGTGCTGAAATTATAGAAACAACTAATACTTACCCTACTGCAATACACAATTATGGAGATGATTTATTTTACATTCCACTTGAAACGCCTTTTCAATTAGAAGGAGAATATGAAGATCCAGATAATGATGTGATTACTTATTCTTGGGAAGAATTCGATTTAGGTCCATTAGTTACTCCAGGAGAGCCAGTATTAGATGCTCCTCAATTTGTTTCTGAAGTACCAAATTCTTCAGCGAAAAGAATCTTACCAGATTTATCTAAAATATTAACTGGAAATTATGACAAGACAGAAGTTATTCCTTTTTATGAAAAAGATATGACTTGGAGACTTACAGTAAGAGATAATAACACTGAAGCAGGTGGTGCTGACTGGGTAGAAACAAGATTTATAGCAACAACTTCTGCAGGCCCATTTGTTGTAACATATCCGAATATGGCAACTACAATGCAAGCAGGTGAACTTAATACGATTACATGGGATGTTGCAAATACAGACGGTGAATTAGTTAATTGTCAACATGTAAATATTCTATTATCTGAAGATGGTGGACAAACATATCCTCATGTTTTAGCACAAGCAACTCCAAATGATGGATCACAAGATGTATTTATTCCTGAAGTAGGAAATAGTTCTGTAAGAGTTTGGATAGAAGCATCTGACAATATATTTTTCGATATAAGTGATCAGAGTTCTAATGTTGCAGCAGCAGTAGAACCAACATTCTCTGTAACTGCATTACCTAATTACCAAGAAATATGTTTACCAGAAACTGCTGTAATTACATTAAATACAGATCAATTCTTAGGATTTAGTGAAGAAGTAACTTTTGATATAGCAAGTGGTTTACCTCCAGGAGCAACATTTGAATTTTCTGAAAATCCAGTTATGCCTGGAACAACAGTAGAATTATCAATTGATGCATCAAGTGTTGAAAATTCATCAGTTTATGATATCGTTATTTCTGCAGTTACTGAAACAAGAGAATTAGAGGTTATGTCTCAATTAGATCTTGTAAGTGGAGATTTCTCTGACTTAGCTGTTCTTTCACCTGCGCAAGGAGAAAGTAATGTTGAAATAGTTAAAACATTCACTTGGGCAGAAGATACAGATGCAGATACTTACATTTTTGAATTAAGCAACAATCCAGATTTTACAACAGGTACTATTTTAGTTGTAGAAGATGACTTAACAGAGGAAAGCTTTGAATTAGAGCAGCCTTTAGACAGAAACGATGTTTATTTCTGGAGAGTAACAGGTATTAACAGATGTGGAGATTCATTTACAACACCTGTAAGTGCATTTTCATCTGAAACACTTACTTGTGTTGATTATGTAGAAAATGAAACTCCTATCAGTTTACCAAGTTCAGGTACACCGACTACAATATTAGAAAGTGTGATAGTAGCAAATGGTCAAGTTAGTGATGTAAACATAACTTTATTAAAAGGTACGCACACAAATGTAAAAGACCTAAGAGTTAGCTTAAGAAGTCCAGCAGGAACAACAGTTTCTCTTTGGGATAAAAGATGTGCAGGTTCTACTTCATTCAATGCAGGATTTGATTCAGAATCACCAGCAGACATTCAGTGTCCAATGTTGAATGCAGCAAAATTTGCTCCAGAAGGAGACTTGAAAGCATTCAATGGTGAAGATTTACTTGGAACATGGGAATTAGTTATTGAAGATTTAGTATCTGGAAATGGTGGTAAGATTGATGATTACATCTTGAATATCTGTTCTAATGCAGCTCCAGGGTTCCCACCTGAATTAGACAGAAACAATGGATTAAAAATTGCTCCAGGTGGTGCTGAATTAATTAATCAAGGAAGATTATTAGTAGTAGATGGAGACAACGATGATAATGAGTTGACTTACACTCTTGTAGAAGTTCCTCAATTTGGTATCCTTAGAGCATATGGTGAAGCATTAACTGTAGGTCAATCATTCACTCAGTCAGACCTTAATAACAATGGTATTTCATATGTCCACGAGTCAGGAAGTACTGATCCAGAAAATGATAATTTCGTATTCGTTGTTGATGATAGCGAAGGTGGATGGATAGGATTGACAAATTTTGATATTGAAGTTGACTTATTAAATAATAATACAGAAGAAGAATTATTCGATTATCAAGTAGAGATTTTCCCTAATCCTTCTAATGGCCAATTCCTTGTTGATGTAGCAAATGTTGGAGGAAAATCTATCAACGTAGAGATAGTAAATATCCTAGGTCAAGTTGTTGTACGTCAAACAAGAGTAGGTGGAGATAAAATGGAATTTGATCTTAGTAATCAAGCAAGTGGTACATACTTTGTGAGATTAGACATAGAAGGAAATTCTACAGTCCATAAAGTGACTATTAAATAGTTGATTGAATAGATCATCAATCTAATATATACAAAAGGCTATATCATCCGATATAGCCTTTTTTTATGTTCACACTTATAGGAATCTATTATACCAATAGAAAAATCTATATTAGACATCAATTATAAAAATAGAGGTGAATATTTATTGCAAACTATTCACCTCTATTTTTATAATACAAACTGTAATTTTATACAAATTTAATCCTATTAAAAAACGATGCTTTCCTTTATTAGAAAATCAATATGAAAAATATAATTGTAAAAGTTCTATCAAAATTAGGGCTCCAAAAAATTAAGAGAGAAAAAAGAGGATGGGAGGCTGATTACCTAAGATCTTTAACTTCAGCTAATGTAGTTTTAGATATTGGCGCGGCAAATGGTACTCCTAAACTATATGAAGCTTTTAAAGGTAAAAAGTTCATATTATTCGAACCATTGCAGGAATACAAGGAATCCTTAGATGTATGGAAAGAAAAATTAGTTACATGTGAAATTATTTATACTGCGCTTGGAAATGAAGATGGTACAGCGGAAATAACAATGGACAACGAAAGAAACACTCGTTCTTCTCTTAAAAAGAGGTCTAATTTAACTAAAAGTAAAGGAGAAACAACATCAAAGGAAGTAAGCATATCGAAATTAGATACGATTATTAACCACTACATTAGCCCTTCAGATAAATTAATAATGAAGGTTGATGTTGAAGGATTTGAATTAGAGGTATTAAAAGGCAGTACAGAAACTTTAACCAAAGTTGATTTAATTATAGTAGAAGCTTCTGTTGCAGAAAGATTTGAAGATCAACCTAGTTATCTAGATATTTTGAATTTTCTTGACTCACAGGGTTTCAGACTTTTGGATATTTTATATTTAGCTTATTATAAAAACTGGGAAGGTCTGATGTGGACGGATCTAGTTTTCGTACCAAAAGATAAAAAGTTCGATTTTCAGAAGTAATACCAATTTAACTCCATAATGTCGCATTTCTTTTTACTTAATCTTTCA
>CAZSKA010000174.1:0-8633 GCA_964607315.1 uncultured Saprospiraceae bacterium
GGATATAGATATTTGTATTCCTTTTTGGGCTTAAAGCCCAAAAAAAAAGATAAAAAACAATTACATAAACTTGATGAGTTAATCTAATATCGATATATTTAGTCGAGAAATAAAAAAGGAAATATGTTATCAATAGGAGATAAAGCACCAGATTTTAGCCTGTATTCAACAGAAAAGAAGGAAGTGGCATTAGCAGATTTTAAAGGCAAGAACCTTGTAATACTATTTTTTCCATTAGCTTTTACAGGTGTTTGTACAGAGGAGTTATGTCAAGTGAGAGATAATTATACAAAATATGAGTCGCTTGATGCGGAGGTAATTGGAATAAGTGTGGATTCATTATTCGCTTTAGAACATTTCAAAAGTGCTCAAAATTATAATTTCCCTTTATTAAGTGATTTTAATAAGGAAGCTTCTCGATCTTATGGTTCGATTTATGATCAATTTGTTTTAGGAATGAAAGGAGTTTCAAAAAGATCTGCTTTTGTTGTAAACAAATCCGGAGTCATAAAATACATTGAAGTTTTGGAAGATGCAGGAAAACAACCTAATTTTGAAGCAATAAATAATGCTCTTCAACAATTAAATTAAAAGCTATGCTTGATATTTTCAATAGTACGGACACTGAAATATTCGAAGATGTTGATGTTTTGTTAGACGTAGAGTTTGGATCCCAATTAGTAGTTTATAATGACGATCATAATACATTTGATTGGGTAATAAAATGTTTTATAGAAGTGTGTAAACATAGTCAAGAACAGGCTGAGCAATTATCTCTTCTGGTACATTATAAGGGAAAAGCATGTGCAAAAACAGATAGTTTTGATGTGTTAAAACCGATGAAAGATGCATTGTGCGATAGAGGTTTATCAGCCGTTATAGAATCTACAAAAGATAATTCATGATCCCATATCTGGGGGATGACCTTAGTTTCCCCTCAGTCGATTCAGCAACTTCAAGAGGTATAGTTGCAATAGGTGGTGACTTGACACCTGATCGATTAGTACTTGCTTATAATAGTGGTATTTTTCCATGGTTCAATCCAGGAGATCCTATCATATGGTGGTCACTTGACCCAAGATTAGTATTATTTCCAGATAAATTAAAGATTTCAAAATCGATGCGTTCTTTACTGAACAAAAATGCTTTTCAAGTGACATATAATCAGTCATTTTCCAAGGTGATAACATCCTGTCAAAAAGCAGCAAGAGAGGGGCAAAATGGAACATGGATTACAGATGAGATGAAGCAAGCATATATTCACTTACATCAATTAGGCTATGCTCATTCTGTAGAAGTATGGGAAGATGAGGAGCTAGTTGGAGGGCTATATGGTGTGAGAATAGGGGATGTATTTTGTGGAGAGTCTATGTTTACCAATAAAAGTAATGCTTCCAAGTATGGATTCATCTCTTTTGTTGAAAAAGCAAAGAAAGAAGGTTTGAAATTAATAGACTGTCAACAAGAGACCCAGCATCTAAGATCATTAGGAGCGGAATCAATCAGTAGGAAAAAGTATATTGAGATACTCTCAAAGTGGAAATAGAGGACATTTTATAAAATAATCATGTTTTCGGTCATGATGAAATGTTAATGTCTGGCAGAATTAGTAAAAATATGTCATCTTTATAAAAATTTATACCTAAACAAGTTGAAACAAAAAATTTGCCTCATAGAAGATAACACTTCAATAAGAGAAAGTCTTAGACTTTTTATTGAAGCAAAGACTACTCTAAAAGTAATAGGGGAATATAACAATGTGGAGGATTTTTTAGCAAATCGATTTGATGAAGAGGTGCCAGATCTTTTAGTATTGGATATAGGCTTACCTGGTATGTCTGGATTGGAAGGTATATTTCATATAAAACAGAAGCTTCCTGAGATAAGTATTACTATGTTAACTACATATGAGGAAGATGATAAAATTTTTAAAGCCCTTTGTGCAGGAGCTTGTTCATATATTTCAAAGAAAACTCCATTAGCGAAAATAGTAGAGGCTATAGTTATTGTATCTGATGGAGGTTCTTATATGTCACCTTCTATTGCTAGAAAAATAGCGACATATTTTAGCAATCAAAAAGATGATAATCAGAAATCAAAACTCTCCATTCGTCAAAAAGAAATTGTGGAGTATATGGTGGAAGGAAGAACGTACAGAGAAGTTGCTGAACTTTGCTTTATTTCGATGAATACGGTACGTTCTCACATCAAAAACATCTACGAAATCCTGCAAATAAATAATAAAGTGGGATTAATGACTAAATATCACAGAGGCGAGATTTGATTTAATACAAATTGTATTAATTGTGATGCGGTACAGCATTTCGCATATCAGGTAAAGCGAATGTAGATGATCCATCTCCACCGTAATTAAACCCAAGGAGTGAAAACAATGCTTGATATTCGAGGATTTCGAGAATTTGCCCTTCACAAGGAAGCCAACCTCCAGGTGTGAAGTTATAAGGAAACAATTTAATTTCTCCTAATAATGTACCATCAAGAACTGTGGCACTAGATGGAAATAAACCATCTGTAGAAATGTAATATTTCATTGTAACTGCCTTATTGATGCGCTTTCCACTTTCTATTTCTAAATCAGTATTTCCTGTTGTTGTTACATTAGATAACTCTGTAAAGTGATTCGTTTTTAATGAATCCATTTCAGTATAAAAATTTGTTTTAAATCGGTTAACTTCCACTACATCATCATCTCTTATACTTAAAACATTGACTCCACTATTATTTTGTACCTGAAAATATATATCATCATTTAACTTCTGTTTAATAAAAACTTGTCCATCAAAGTATGCGGCATAATTGTTACTCCCTCCTTGGCTCAAAGAGTATAGAGAATAATTTGTATTAGCATTTTGGGCAAAGGCATAAACACCGTAATTGATTCCTAAGTTATTCCCATTGGACCTACCTAAAACTCCAAAATATTGTCCATTTCCTGCACCTGTGGACAAACCATTTACTCCTATATATCCACCTATACCTTCAACACCTATTCCAAAAAAATCAGATACATTATTCACTCCTTTAATTGCTGGAATGTCAGAATTTCCAAAATGCGTTTTTTCTACTCTAAGCCCTTCATCGCTTGAATTGTTGGAAAAGATGTCTGTATGGGCATTGAATCTTAAGATATCATTGTCAAACTGTCCATAGATTAACATTTGTGTAGAATCTGAAAAAGTATTTTCTATAACTAATTGATTATTTCCCGATTGATTTCTAGCTGCATTAAATCCAATAAAAATATTACTATTGCCTATAGTATTATCTCCAGCGCTAAGTCCTATAAATATATTTTTATCACCAGTACTACTTTCGCCAGCTTGATTCCCTATAAAAGTATTTTTACTACCATTAGCACTTTCACCTGCACTTTTTCCTAAATAAGTATTAAGTGTTTGATTTGTATTGGCCTTTCCAGCCCTTCTTCCTAAGAAGGTGTTTCCAATTCCACTTGTAGCTACTCCTGCGTCTTCTCCTATAAAAACATTTTGATTATTAGAGCCCAAATTACTTCCACCATCATAACTGATCATTACCATTTTGTGAGGATTTTCCTTTATAACTAGGGTAGAAGAATCAGCTTGACTAAAAATAAAATAAGGTGCTAGAAATAGTATAGTATAAATTAAACCTTTCATTTTGTAAATTTTGCACAAAATTACGTTCTATTAGTTGTTTTTTTGCCACCCAAAAATGTGGTTTTTCATTGTGAGATTGAGATAATTCCTGAAGCTGGATACGAAATTTAAGGTTTAATAAAAACTTGTTACTTCACAATAACACTAAATCCATTTTCTGTACTAATCTCCAGTTCTTTACCAATTCGTTTTGCACGCATTTTCATATTAGAAGTACCAAGTCCAGATGTTTTGATTTTGCTTTTATCTACTATTCCATTATCTCTAACCTCTAGATAGATATCATCCTTTTCCTGTCTTAGGATAATATTAAGCTCATCTCCATTGCTGTATTTAGATGCATTAAGGACAGCCTCTTTGAAAATAAGATACAGATTTTGCCTGATGTCTGGACGCAATTTATATTCTTTATTTATTTTATCATAGTTAAATGAGGCTTTCATTTTATGTCCTTCTAAAAGATCGTACAAGTAATCCTTCATTCTATCTAATAGATCTATCATACTATCTTTTCGTGCATCAATAGCCCATACTGTATCTCGCATTCTCGTCATTGCCTCTCTACTCATAGAACTTAATTTCTCAAACTTGGAGACTTGTTCTTTTTCTGCAGTTAATCCCATTACCTCACTTTGCATTGCCAATGATGAAAGAATCGTTCCTACATCATCATGTAAATCACTAGAAATCTTTGATCTGAATTCTTCAGCTTCTTTCATCTGTTTTTGTTCGTTTTTCCTCTTTTGATATATGTATATAACGAAACCTAATAGACCTAGAAAAAAAGTGATAATACCAAGAGCAATTTGCCATGATCTAGTTTTTAGTCTTGATATTTCATTTGCTGACTGCAATTGTATAATCTCTTTTTCTTTTTCAGCAGTCGAGTACTTTGTTTCCCAATCAGCAATTGCTTTCGTCCTATTTTCTGAAAATAAAGTGTCTTTGTATTGAATATATTCGCTCATGATTTCAGAGTGCTTTTTATAACTTTCATTCTCCTTATATAGCTTGTCTAATCCCTTATAAACAAGCAATCGCTTTTCTCCATAATCAAGCTCTTCAGACAAAGCCTTAGCACGCAACAATAAATTCTCTATGTTTTTAAATGAATAATTCTCTTCATTGTCAGGATTTTCAACATTAGAATACCATTCTGCAATCCCTATTAAAGAACTACATTCATTCGATTTGTTTCCTGAACTTTGACTTTGGGCGTAAGCCTCATTCAATCTACTAATGGAAAGACTCATATTTCCTAATTTAATAAGGTTCAAGCCAGAACCAATCATTGCTTGTGTATTTCCTCCTTTGAAACCAATTGCATTAGATATTTCCATAGCTCTTTCATAGTAGATATTAGCTTCGTTATATTCTTCTAAATTATAAAAAGACTCTCCTATTTTATTTGCATTGTGAACCTGAAGGGCCTTGAAATCAATCTTGTTTGCTAGTTCGTCTGATCTTTTAAATTCTTCTATAGCACCAGTGTAATCATGTAAGTCAACTTTTATTGCTCCTATATTATGATGTCCTATAGTCAGACCTCTTGTATCACCTCTTTTTTCCTTGAATTCAATAGATTTTACATAATAGGCTATTGCTTCGTCGTATGAACCCTTGATATGATTCATATTTCCCAGGTTATTATACAATCGCGCTAATTTGTTTTTTAGATTTTTTGATTCACTGATCTCTAAGGCATGTAAATAATTATATTCAGCGGAATCCATTTTACCAAGCTGTCGGTAAATTCTACCCATATTATTATAAGATATTGCTAAACCACTAGCATTGTTCTCAAGATCTGGATTTTCTAAGGAAATTTTGACTAGATACAAGGCGCTATCCAGGTTGCCTTCCACTCTTTTCTGACGAGAAAGCTCATTATAATATAGATTTTTTAGAGTTGAAGATTCTGTTTTTGCATAGGATTGCCTTGCTTTTAACATCGCTTCGGAAGCATTCTCTTTTTCTCCAATTCCAAAATAATATGAGGCAAGACTCAAATAGGATTTACAGATAAAATTTTCCTCGTTTACCTTTAAAGCAAGTTCATAAAGATGTCTGTTACTACTTAAACACTTTTCCTCATTTCCCAAATAACAATACTGAAATTGAATATCATGAAACAATTCTAATTGCTCCACTTGATTTTCAATATCACTATTTATAGCTATTTCATTATATAAATCTATATCAGTTTCAGTAAGATGAAAATCATTTATCAATGACTGAAGAGCATGTACTCTTACCGATGATTCTTTTGAATTTTTTGCAACCTGAATTAAAGAATCTTTAGTCGAAACTTGACTATAAGCTGCCTGCATAATAGCGAAACATCCAATTAATATTGGCAGGAAAAACTTGGGGGTCATCATTGATTCCTTATGGTTAGCAGATAATTCGTATAATTACTTAAATATAAGTAATACAAATTTAACTATCCATTAAATGTCATGTTTCTCTATTCTAATTCGAAACTGTCTCGCATCACATCTCTTGAATTTCCTCCTACCATTACATCAAAAGTACCAGGTTCAACAATGAATTTTCCTTGAGCATTATAAAATCCTAGGTGTTCATCAGTCAACATGAATTCAATAGTCTTTTGCTCTCCTTTCTTGATCAATACTTTCTCAAAACCTTTTAATTCTTGAACTGGACGAATGAGAGATGCATAATGATCTTTTATATAAAGTTGAACCACTTCGTATCCATCATAAGGTCCTGTATTCTTTACAGAAATACTCACTTTCACACCTTCTCCAGTCTTCATCACGCGTAGATTGCTATATTCGAAATTTGTATAGCTTAGTCCGTATCCGAAAGGATAAAGTGGCGTGTTATTTTCAATATCACCATAATGAGACCAGAAAACTTCATCTTTATGGTCACCTCTTCCTGTAGCTTGATAATTATAATATAGAGGTTCTTGACCTACAGTCCTTGGGAAACTTAATGGTAATTTTCCACTTGGCACATGTTCGCCCAATAATACATCAGCAATTGCTGGTCCTGCCATTGTTCCTAATTGCCAAGCTTCTATAATAGCTGGTAAGTTGGCATCTTCCCAACTTAAATCTAATGGTCTACCATTGGTGACAACTAAAACTACATTAGGATTTACAGCTCTTATTTCTTCTAACATTTTTTGCTGAAGTCCAGGCATTTTTATATTCGATCGACTTCTACCTTCTCCTGAATTATATCCATGTTCTCCAGCTACTACTATAACAACATCTGAATTTTTAGCTAATTCTACTGCTTCTTTAATTCCTGTTTCATCAACGTTATTGATGACTAATTCTGATGGGAAATTTTCAGGTCCGGTAAAAACTTCAACACCTCTTTCAAAATGTATTTTATTACCTAGTTTAGATTTCATTGCCTCTAATACGGAAGTAGCTGTATTATCAGTAGCACCCAATCTCCAGTTACCTAGAGGTGAATTTTTATCTTCAGCTAATTGACCAATTAAAGCAATCTTTGTATATGATTTTTTAAGTGGTAAAAGGTTGTTTTCATTCTTAAGTAAAACGATTGACTTTTTCGCCATGTCATGAACATCATCAATAGTCGATTGGTCTGTAGCCATAGCTTTTTCTCTCTCCTCATTACAGTATAAATAAGGATCATCAAATAAGCCAAGCTTATATTTTACCATCAGTATCCTACTGACTGCATCATCTAATTTTGCTTCGTCAACTTTTCCGCTTTGTACAAGATCTTTTAAGTGATTGATATAAGCATAAGCCATCATATCCATATCACTTCCCGCATTGATGCCAATCATTGCTGCTTGTTCTTGATCTTTCGCAAAACCATGATTCTGCATTTCACCAATTGATCCCCAATCTGAAACCACGAAACCCTCAAAACCCCATTCTCCTTTTAAGATGTCTCTTTGAAGAAAGCTACTTCCTGTGACTGGAACACCATTTATATCTTGGAATCCATTCATGAAAGTCAACACACCAGCGTCTGAAGCTGCTTTGAAAGGAGGGAGTATAACATTGTAAAGGGTGTTCATACTCACTTCCGCTCTATTGTAGTCTTTTCCGCCTTCTGCAAATCCATATCCTGCAAAGTGCTTAGCACATGCTGCAATAGTATATGGAGAAGAAAGGTCATCTCCTTGAAAACCCCTAACTCTTGCAGCTGCAATTTTCGACCCAAGGTATGCATCTTCACCTGCGCCTTCCATTACACGACCCCATCTAGCGTCTCTACTGATATCGACCATAGGTGCGAATGTCCAGTTTATTCCAACTGCACTAGCTTCTTTTGCTGCATTTTTTGCTGCTCGCTCTATTGCTTCTAGGTCCCAACTAGCAGATTCTCCTAGCGGAATAGGACCCATGATCTTGTGTCCATGTATCACGTCAAAACCAAAAATTATAGGAATTCCAAGTCTAGAATTTTCAACGGCCAATTTTTGAATCGCTCGTATTTCTTTCACGGTTTTCACATTGAGCATAGAACCAACCATACCATTCTTGATTTGCTCATATTGCGCCGCAGTATTACCATCTTTTGGAGCAGGGCCAGTTGGATCAAAAAATCCAGTATACTGATTCATCTGTCCTATCTTTTCATCGAGTGTCATTATAGAAACTAGAGAGTCAACAAATTTTTCTGCTTTGTTTTGCGCATACAAAGGGAGTGTTCCTATAGCTATAAGAACAGTCAATATAAAAGCCTTTTTTAAAGTAAACATTATGATTTTATTTGATTAAGAATATCAAATGTAACATTCCTTATCAATAATTTTGCTTAAATCAGCTTATAATTTTGGCTAAGACACCTATGTATGTTAGGTGATTTGCTTTATAGAGAGTTCTAAAAGCTTTGGGCGTAAGCCTAAAAAATTAAAAATTCAATCCAACTCCTAATACAAATTAGCTTTTATACGTGCGAAAAATATTTTGAATATTAATTTTCTAAGTTTAGGTTCAAAAAAGAACACAGACC
>CAZSKA010000175.1:0-8602 GCA_964607315.1 uncultured Saprospiraceae bacterium
ATTATAATCCCTCCTACCCCACTTCAACTAAAAATCCTGGATCAGTAAATATCATCTTCATGATATAACTCACTTCCTCTGGTGTCTTCAAAATTTTAGAACTACTTTTAACTAACTTCGGTGATATCCTATTATTCCCTTTTTTTACTAAAATTCTATGTGGTGGAATTTTCTCAATCGCTAAATACTCCACCTCTGATTTTAAAGATCTTAGTTGAAATAAAATATATTCCCATTTAGCATTCGTATTCAGTAAATGAGGGCGTTTGATTACTGGTAAGATAGAATCTAAAAAGGGAATTTCTGATGTCATGATTTCTAATGAAAACATAAGCTCATTAACTTTCAAGTTTTCGTCTAAAGTCTTTACTCCTATCATTCTATGCTCACCTATATAATAGCTATTCTGAATGGTATCGCTTTTAAATCCTATTGCTAATTCCATCTTATGCCCGTAACCTTCAAAATGCAATGGTCTACCTGTTGACTTCGACAATAACACCTTTTTTACTGCTCCTGTAAAACAGATGAATTCTGCTGAATAAAAAACATTGCCATCAATCTTAATTTCCGATTCAAAATCTATCTCGCAAATCACAGAATTGCAAAATACAGAACTCACTTCACGATCCGGAAAGGCTGAAAGATCATGAGGTAATGTGAATTTTTCTAATCGCTCCGAGTCAAGACTTACAACACGAGATGCCTTTCCTCCATAGGTCTTCACCTTCACATTCATTAATCTCTTATTTCCCATAAAGTGCGTCTCTATGTCTCTCGCTATTATCCTATCTTCTCCTGAATATGCCGTCCTTACTTCTTTAAAACCATTTCTAACATCTACTATTAAAGCCTTTCCTTCCGTTATCACTTCCAATAATAAATCACCTGAAATTATCTTATTTATCCTTCTTTCTCCATCTATCAACACATATGAAAAATCGTCTGCAAACACGATTACTTCCCCATCATCAAGCTCTGCAATGGCAAGATTTACTGTAAATCGAGTTTCAGGCTCTATTGATCGCACAAAAGACCCGTCCTTCGTTTTTAAAATTTCAGATGTAGACTTATTAATCATGTATTGTCCACTTGCCGTCTCAAGCTTATAGAAACTGTATTCTCCCAGCCGATGTAAACTAGAATCTATTGATGTACATACTTCGTCTGTTGAAGTTGCTACAGTCAATATTTCATTCAACTCTAAATTATAAATGAACTGTTGACCTTTACATGTCGCATGCACATGCTGTTGTCCATTTAATTCTATTGTCAAGTTATTACTCAGCACAAGGTATGCACCATCTATCGTTAAAACATCTCCTGTTTTTGCATCAACTGAAATATCTTCCTTATTTGTTTTCAAGGATAAAATCTCATGCGACTTATAAGAAAGGAAACTACTTATTTTTTTTATATACAAGTCACCTAGCATTAGAACTTGATTACTATTTTTCCCTATAAAATACGAATCTTCAAGACCTGTATAAACTTGCTGATATTCTTCCTCTCCTAAATGAATCGATTCCGCTCCTATTGATAAAACCTTAGATTCATTAATCTTCACTCGCTGCAACTTTCTATTAAAAACTAGCTTATTCACTTGAGCAAAACATGATTGCGAATCCGTGTAAAATGAAGCATTAGAAAAAGACATCGACTTCATGCTCCTTTTTTCATTTAGCGAAATGAGTACATCTCCTTTCAAAACAAAATTAGATGGAATCTTATATCCTTGCATATCAACCCAGTCTCCATCCTTCACACGTCTAAAAAATGATTCTGAACATTCATCAAAGTAGTAATCTTCTACACTTTCCATACTTGCTGTCAACTCTAAGTCTTCCTCAGAATGTAACTCAAATGATTTTTGACCAACCAGAATTACAAGCCGCTTTTTTGAAGCAAAAAACACCTCCTGCACTTTCTTGCCATCTATAAAATACTCTTTTTTGGAATCCGATTTTAAAACAGAAATTTTACCTGCAAGCTGTTCTACACGAACATGAGCATTTTCGAAAGAAATACTTTGGGTGTTATTCATTACCTATTAATTTTTGAGCCTTTAATTTCCATTTATAATCAATTCTTTGTCGCTTATACTCACGTGTCATTAAGTTGACTAGGCCCTTAACTGCTTCATCAAAATTATCTGCCGTTATAGCATGATTAGCTCCAAAAATATCCTGCATATAACTCGTCGCTTCATCTTCAGGATAAATATATAATCCATTAATCGAGATATCACTTTCTTTTCGTTGATTTTCCGCAACTTCCTTAAGATCTTCTATCTTAATCTTACCTATAGAAGGTTCTCCATCAGAGATAACGAACATCGATTTTACAATCAGAATGTCAGGAAATTCTTCTATTAATTCCTTACTAAATTTCTGAATCCTCTGGTAGGATTTCGTCATCCCATCCCAGATATTCGTTCCACCAAATCCCGCATATGCTATCTTCCCATTTTCCAAACTTGCAATGGAAGATAATACTTTAAATAAGACCTTTTTATTCGTAAACTCTGACTCAAACTCCACACCAGCAACAAAATTATTATTGAAAAAATGAAACGAATCATAAGTCATCTTATCTTCTAATCCCAGCACTAAAAGGTATAATAATTTGAATAGATTACGCATCCGCTCGTGATCCATAGACCCTGATATATCGAGACAAAATGTATTAAGTTGATGAATCTTTTTAAAATCAATGATGGAAGTCATAGGTTTCATCACCTCAGCTCTGATATACCTTTCTGGCATAAACAAGGTCTCTGGATCAAATTCTGCTCCATCCACTGTTTTTCTAATTTCATGAAATTTTGCAATTCTTCGAACAGGCAAAGCCTGGGCAAATGCTTCTTTTACAAAAATAGTATATGCAATAATCTCTTGTTCTACAGCTAACAGTTCATCCAACCATATATTTTTCTCCTTTAACGTCAGCTTATCTGAATCCAAAATCCCATATTCTTTCATCTTCTCTCGTCGAAACTTGGTTCTTATCGCCAAGGATTTCTTTGTGGATTCATAATAAGAAATCCATGAACTTTGTAAATCAACGAAAGAAAATGTGTAAGATTCGAACTCCTCATCTAATTGTTCGAAACTATAGGCTTTTTGGATATCCTTAATTTTATATTGTAGATATTCTGCCTGCTTTTTTCGACTTTGCTCAAAGGATTGAAAAGATTTTATCGCCGTATTAAAATCTAATGCATTTACTGTCTTAAAACTTGGTATTATCTTTCCCTTCTTAGCTTTGACATGAAACCAAGGCGCAATTAATTGATTTAAAATCTCCACCGACTGACTGAACTTCCCTTCTTGAGTTTTTGCTTGATAACTTTTTAACCATCGACTTCTATAAGGCTTCTTTTTTTCAGAATTAATATAATCTATCAGTTTTTTTTGGGAGTTTACCTCCAAAGCATATAAAGTGGAGGGTTTTATCTCCTGCGCTAATTCGAAAAATGAGCTTTTCAGAGGTTCATCTGTTTGCTTGTTCTTCTTAAACATCCCCATGAATTGATTCGAATCACCACGTATTTCTTGATCAAATGCTTTGAAGATCGTTTTTATACTTCCTGGCAGTTTTAATTCACTTCTATTCATAAATAGAAATTGTGCATATAATTCCATTTCATCTGCTTCTTGTCCTTCGAAGAATTGGAATATATTTTTCCACTTTATTCTATTCTCAATGAAATTTTCCCATAATTTATCTAATTCTTGAAGCAAATTATTTTCTACCAATCGAGCGTTCCAAAAATTAGACCTTTCCTCGTTTTTAAAAAATGTTTGTTCGACCAAATAATTCAGAAATAGAATAGCTTCATTTAGCTTACTTTGATTGGAGACATGGGAATGTGTATAGAATAATTTAAGTCCAGGAAGTCCTTGAAAGGCTATGGAATTTTCAGCGTAAAGTTCCTTTAATCCTTCGTAGTATTTTTGAAGGTAAGTGATTGTAATACGAATTAAGGATTGATGTGTTATTTCTTTGTTTGCTCCTGATTCTATAATTACGGAAGCAAAATCTGTCATTTTTATATGATGAGAAAGATTGCTAAGGAAAAACATTTCATAATGCCATTGATTAGGCTCCATGTTTTTCATCACATGTACAGGTATAAAAAAACCTTTTATAACTGATCTGTCTTTAAAATTTTGCTTTAAAAAACTTGTATCTGAAAAACCTATTTCTTCGAATAGTTGAAAATTAACTACAGGTGTTTTATCAACAATATTCGTTTCAACATCTTCCTGTAAATTAAAATTAATGTAAGGACAAATTTCAGCACCATGATTGCTATTATATTCAATGAAAAGATAGCCATGTTCTAGGTAATCGTATTTCAATTGATACCAGAGTTCACTCTTTGAATTGTCCAATTCTGCTTTTGCCAAAGGCAAATCTAGTTCATGCAAGTTTTTTGGTCTGACCATTATACTAAATTAAGAATATTTTGCAGTTTTTATAATCTTTCTTAGTTTCGTAAAAATATACATTTAGATGCATCAAATCCAAAAACAGATCCAGATTCAAGTGCTTGACAAACACTTTGAAAAAGAGATACATCATGAAATTTCTCGACTGGATTTTGATAAAACTACATTATTGTCTTCGGAACATGGCAATGACATTATAATAGTTTCATATAAAAGTTCACCATTAATAAGCATTTACTCCATAAATGGAAAACTACTCGATGTTGACGCTTATCTACCCAATGACTATTATCAAAAAGATATTGATTTAATAGAAGAAATTGCTCAGAAAGTTGATAAAACCTTATCAAGTGAAAATCCTGATTTCAACTATGCGAATCTTAAAAAAGCTATTAAAGATGAAGCTCATTTAGTAAAATTCATAAGCTCTATTAAAGAATTGCAATTTGACTCCAATGAAGCAAAAGCATTTATCTCCTCTAATAAAATAAAGGATATAAATGGATTTGTAAATCGATCAAAATCTGTTACTAAAATACTAGAGCAATTTTTAAAGTTCAGATATGAAAATACATTTGACTTTGTTCATGTATTAAATAAAAAGTACATAATAATTAGAGGATACGATCAATCTAATGGCTATGCTGTAATAGTGGAAACACATGACAATGACAACAAGCTACTTCATAACGATAATTGGATAATTACTCGTACAAACAACCCCGAACTCCTGAAACAATCCCTGAGCTTTAGAACGGAGGAAGTACGATCTTTTTTGGGCGAAAGCCAATACGCAAATACTATAAAAACCGAAAGATTCATTCTTAAAGAACATCAGAATTCTATTAGCTTAGACAGTTTGCTCGACAATACAGCAAATCTTCTGACTTTAGATACTGTGAATCAATGCTACCATACATTAACTCTCGATAAAAATATTATTGGTGTTCTGACGGAAAAGAATCAGTTTTCAATTGTAAATACCTACAACTCAATCATCCCTAAAAAGTGGCTTCGAAATATCCACTTGCCAAATGCTTACGAATTTGCTAGAATTGATGACAATCTCCAATTTATAATCGCGCAAACTGAGGAAGGTCAGATTGACATTCTTCATGTGGAAGATTCCGCTGCGACTCTAATAAAGAATTTAGGTCAATATGAACTAGGCTTTGAACTAAGTCAAGAAGGTGCAATTATCTGCTATAGTTTCGATAAAAACCTGGTTTATATAAGCACTAATATTCCAGAAATAGAAATTAAAGAGAATCAAGAAAATCTTTCGAATGTCTTCAAAGAACTAAGAACAAAGTTGCAAGGAGAGAGATTATTTGAAAGAGTAAATTTTCCTAAGAAAGTTTCAGAGGATGTAGAAGAAAGCACGAAGAATACCAATAAACAGATTGATAATTTAAGATTTGAATTTGAAGCGACCATAGAAGATCTCTTATTAGAGACTAATGACAAATACGAAAAACTAATAGCTGTTCAAGAGAAAATAGGAATTGCTCGATTGAACATCATAGAACAATTAAGCCAAAAACTGGATGCTTCATCCTTGTCTATTGGTGGTCGACGATTAACATCAATAGTGCATTCCATTGTTAATCCTTCAGAGAAAAAAGTGCAACTAATCATAAGTAATGTGCGGCTAAAGCATATTAATTTGGAATTAAAAACTGCCATTGAAGACTTAAGAAAAGCTGAACAAAGTGATATTTTCAAAAGCATTATAAATAAACTGAGGAATTATAGTGCGGAAGTAAATGCTTTTCCACCAGGCATTGACAAGATAACTCTAGGAGATTTTCATCATTTAGAAAAGGAAATAAACGATTCATTTCAGTCTTATATAGATGATGAAGATTCTAAGTTAGCTCAATTTATATTAGATGAAATTAGTGAGGTACAAAAAATCATTTCATCTACTAATGATCTCCGAGTCTTGGAAATCTTATTGAATACAAATCCTGTAGCTATAGAGTTATTCAATATGTTGAAACAGGAATTTGTACTAAAAGTACTAGGAGATAAGGGCAATTTTTCACCATTGAAAATCCAAAAACAGCTTCATGAAGCTGTAGAACGTAGAAAGCAGGAATTGATTCTAGAAAGAACTCGCTATAAAGAAGAAGAACAACGTGCAAAGTTTCAGATGCGAGATATGATTCGAGAAAGTATTTCCTTTTTTATAGAAAATCATTCACGTGATTTTTCAGATGTAAGTCTTGCAAAATCAAGTAATTACTTACAGGTCAAAAAAGACATAAAGAAAATAGAGACGGATTATCGAGATCTGAAATTAGCCGCTGACTTACGACGTGAATTAGAGATTAAAATAATAGAGAAAAACTCTGTAAAATTAGCAAGGATTATAAGTCAAGAAGGGAAATATGCCTTTGTTCAGAACGACGCAGACTTATATATCGACATACTGAACAAGAATATTTCTTTTCCGCAATGGGAGATAGATTTCCAGGTTCATAAAAATGAAGAAATCATCAATATCCTTTTTGTTCGAAATACAGATAAGGAAAAATTCATTATTGATGTAGCAAAAAATATATTGTCGGCTTCCTCATTTACCATTGACAAGAAAAATTTTGAAGAATTTCATGCTGCGTACAATACATACATATCTGGAAATTATTCTCTATCCTTTTTGGGAAATCTAAGGAGTTTATATCTAGGAGAGGAGATTGGAAAAGATGTCATGACACTTTCTAAGGAGTTAATAAAAGACGCGAAACCAAAGAACGAAACAGCATTTAAAGCTATAACTGTCGCTATAGAAAAAATAAATCTAGACACTAAAGAAAGAGAACGTAAAAGAAACATTCCGAGCATACCCATAAATTATGTTGACGATACACCTTACTTCCAAAACAAGTTAGCTGAATTTTTCATAAAAGCTAAAATTCAGCTATTGGACAATTCAGGAATCTTACTTCTGTCAGGTCCTCCTAGTACAGGAAAAAGTGCTTTTCTGAAATTCGTAGCAGCTATTACTAATAGAGAATATTTTGAGCATGTGAGTGATAAATGGCAGACGAAAAACAGTTTAGTGAATTCTATAAAATTCGGTAAAAATGGACCTTATTCTATTCCTGCAGGTTTCACTAAAGCCATCACGACTGCTAACTCCATATTTAATATAGAAGAAATCAAGGAATGGCCTGAAGCATTGAGAAAATCACTGAATCCGTTTTTTGCAGGGAGTAAAACTTTTATTGCTCCTGATGGAACGAAATATAAAATAGGAGACAACATCATTTTATGTGCGGCGGCCAATCTTAGCTCGTTTTATCGACAGGATGATGAACCATTTACTTCTGATTTTTGGTCGCGTATTGATGTGGTAGAGTTTGATTATGCCCCTGAAAAAGTATCCTTTGATTATATAGATACTCTATTCGAATATACGCGAACTCCCCTGACATTGAAAGATATGATTCGTCAGTATTTTAAAATTCACGAAGCACCTGACAATGAGCTAGCGAGAACAAAATATATATCGAAAAAAGTAGTGAAATTCTTCCTTCTACCGAAAGCAGATGAAACCATCAAGCGTAATACGATAGAGAAATTAATAAATGATTATTTTGAACAGGATAACCACGAAGAAAACCTAAAATTTAATCCAGAAGAATCTGCTAAAATCGCTTTAAAAAGATTACGACAACTTGCCGATCACACATTGATTGAGTATTATGATTTGTATAATCATTTTATTAATGAAGATGAGATAAGTTCGGCAAAATTGCAAAAGAGGATCAAAGCTGATCCTACGATTTACAGTCAATATTACATTACATTTTTCTGTATTCATCAGGTTGAAGGATGCTTAAGATATCTAAGAAAAGAATTCTATGCATCTGCAGGACGGACGGAAATAGAAGGTACGAATAGAGAGTTTATTCGAGCTTTATATCTCATTGATCTATTGGGTGAAATTCATTAATTGTTTGTTTTGGGTTGGGACCCAAAGAAAGGGTTTGGTAATGCATAAAAGCAAATGTGCTTAGAGGAAGCATTGTGTCATTTATTTTTTCCAACATATTGATGTATTTCGTAAATAAGCCTGCTCTAATACAAATTATACCAATTTAATTTCAAAATGTCGTATAAAATTTTGATACTTAATTTTT
>CAZSKA010000176.1:0-8567 GCA_964607315.1 uncultured Saprospiraceae bacterium
ATTGAAAGATTAAGTAAAAAGAAATGCGACATTATGGAGTTAAATTGGTATAAATCCAATTTGAATTTTAAATGAGTTTATTACTAATAAAAATAGAAGCAGTATTATCGATAAAGATGTTATTTCAATTAACTCGACGTTTGAATAAGCCTTTTTTGAAAGGATATAAAGATAAATTCCTATAAAAAACATCACTATTCTTATTTTCAAAAACAAGCTTATTAATCCAATTAGATTTTCGCCTATAAATGGCAGGGATAATTAGGGCGAATCCCACTGTGCTTGAAAGAGCACAGCGCGTCGGGGTTTTCCGTGTTCGGCATTCGCCTCATCACTTCCTTCGGTCGTGACAAGCACTGCAAGTCCCTTTTGCAAATGACTCTGTTTCTATATAAATTCTATATAAAGAAACAATCCTCTTTTAAAACAGAATCCAGGTTTTCTTTTCTTATGATTCTGTTTTCCATGTTATGCTAATTTATATAACCAATCCATTTCTGTATCTATCCATGAATGAGAATCTAAATCTGAAACATTTTGATCACCAAACATTAATTCTACAATTTCAAATCCTCCATTTTCAACCTTAAAAAGCACATGGAATGGATCCTGAAACGAACGATGACATATATGACCATTAGGCATCACCAACCAATTAATTTTACCCCAACATCTAATAAATTGATTGTTATCTATTGACAGTCTAATTAGAGATATTATATCTGCACCAAATCCCATTCCATGAGGTTCGTCATTATCTGCAAGTAAGGCATTTAATAAAAGTGCAAGATTATATTCGAAATCTAATCTGTTTTCTAAATCCCCAATTTCTGCTTTTTCTTCCTGGTTCAATATTGGACTTATATATTTATATAATTTCTCTTTATGAAGTATTATATACTCATTCGCATTTTCTTTCCATTTCTTTTTATATCCCATAAAAACACCATTTTGCAATCAAGAAATAAAAATTACATTCTTACCTCTCCTTACTTATTAACCACATTTCCATTCGCCTTAAGTACTTCTTCTTTTAACACATCTTCCATCTTAGCTATCTTTCTCACTATATTGATAACCATCATGGCTTCAAAAATTGCGATTACGTCCATAATCAAGCTTGCTCTTGATAAGGAAATCATTCCATTCATAGTTTGCGCAGATGATAGACCTTTTGAAATAATCCAATCTATAATATTAGTGATCACAAACACCAACCACCAAATCAATACTGCAAAACTTAAATTTTCAGCTCTATAAGACTTATTGAACTTTTGAATACTTTCCTTTGTAAATCTGTGAATTTCATTCATGATTTGATAAGGAATAAAGAAAGACAATATCGGTATAAACCAACACCATAATGCCATTGATTCTGATTGTTTCAACACGCTTATTCCCAACCTGTGAAGATTTCCATAAGCTCTACGAAACCAATTAATGAAAACAATAATAGAAACAATCATTATCAGTACTTGTAGAATCGATTTTGATATCACTCTAAAATCATTAAAATCAAGCTGACTATCTGTAATTTCTTCTCCATTCTTGATATCTATTAAAAGATTATATTCCATAAATGAAATGATTATCCCTAATGCATAAAAACAAATTAATGCTATAAAAATCTTAACTACTAGAGACGCTCTTTTAGAATTATCCCATATTTCATAGGAAATTTGAGAAATAGTAGGTGTTGTATCTTCTTTTATATTTGATGCTTCTAATTCTGACTTTTCACCCGATAAATTATCGTCTTCAGAATTTCCTTGTCCTTCAATCATGTTTTACCTTTTGAATGTCTAAATATAGAAAAATTTAAAAGTTAGCTTTTCTAGCTTTAAAAGCCGAATTTCACTTTTCTTTTCATTTTACTTAAACAACTCCGCTCTTCCATATAAACTACATATAGGGCATTTCTCTGCATCATGTCCTCGTGCTGGACAATATTCTCTTCCGAAAAAGATGATTTGTAAATGTAGCTTATTCCAAATTTCTTCTGGAAACAATCGCTTCAGGTCTTTCTCTGTTTTAACTACATTTTTACCTGTTGATAATTTCCAGCGATAGGCTAATCTATGTATATGGGTATCTACAGGAAATGCTGGCACACCAAATGCCTGAGATACTACAACAGATGCCGTCTTATGCCCTACTCCAGGTAACTCTTCAAGCTGCTCTAGCGTTTTAGGGACTTCTCCATTATATTTATCAATCAAGATATGTGATAAATTGAAAATAGCTTTACTCTTGGTAGGTGATAAACCACATGGTCTGATAATCTGCCTGATTTCTTCCACGCTAAGTTTTATCATATCAAAAGGATTATCAGCTTTCTCAAACAAAAAAGGAGTTACTTTATTTACTCTTTCATCAGTACATTGAGCTGATAATAATACTGCAACTAATAAAGTATATGGACTCGTATTGTCTAAAGGAACAGGTGTTTCAGGATATAATTCCTCTAGTATACTAGTTATATGTTTTACTTTTTCGGTTTTCGACATTAGATTGATTTAAGAAATTCTATCGTATCTACGTGATCAGCGTAATCAGCTAAGCCTGGTCTTTGGGCTTGACCCGGTAAAACAACTGGTAAATCTTCCATATTCTTAGATGAAACTACACATTGGATTTCATCGAGTTCCTCTTTTAGATGATTTTTGACTAATGAAATATCTTTGAAGGATTCATAATGAAGACTTGCTATTCTAGAATGCAAACTAGGATCTGGACGTAAAACAAAGGCACCGTTCATTAAAAAATCCTCTTTATTTAACAAGTAAACTGTATAATTATAGTCGTAATTATTCTTGTACTTATTATGTAATATCACTTCATTTGCTTCATTCCATATTTCCATCAAATGGGCTTTATCTACATCTTCATGTATAAATACTTTCGATACATTCCTGCATCCAAGTCCATAATACATCAATATATCCTTTGATAATGCTCTTAGTTCATCATCTGTAGTTTCAGGGTAAATAATCCCTACACTCTTTCTATTCTTCCTTATAATGTGAGGATACTTACTAAAATAATGCTCGAAATAAAGACTAGTATTGTTACTACCTGTTGCTATTATTGCATCAACAGATTCTACTCTTGAGATATATTCAACTTGCTCCTCAAACCTCCCTTCTATCTCAATTAAATCCTTGATTATCTGCTTAATAAGCACAGTATCTTTCGAACTTGGTTTAATACATGCTTTATGTCCAGAAAGTAAAACACAAAGCACATCATGAAAACCTACAGCTGGAATATTACCGGACAGTATTAGAGCAACCCTTTTGGGCGTAAGCCCCTCCAAATCATAAGAAGCTATCCATTCATTAAGCTTTCCTTTATCTAAAAATTCTTCACTTAATGCCAGAACAGAATCTTTGATAGTAGCATCCGTAAACCAATTATTATGCGCACGTGCTGCAGGAATTATCTCAGCAAGCCATTCTTCTGATTTTATTTTCTCACCTAATTTAGCAAGCGCCTCTATCCTATCATTTACAGTCATTCAATATTTTTTCTAGTTCAATCAAAGAAGTTTTATTTAGTGTTAATTCATTTTCTTCCAGCACTTTAGCAACATCCACCTGAGCTGTTCGTTTATGCACATCATCCGTATTCAACAACTGAATAAGAGGCCAAGGAGATCGATTAGAAAAATGTACATTTTCATCATCAATACCAGCATGTCTATATTCTGGATGAAAACCTACCACTTTAATGGATTGGAAAATTTCCACTTCAGTTGTTATTTCCTCTAATAAATGGAAATAAAATAGAAACTCATCCCATTTCTCTAATTGAGCACTTTTTAAAAAATAAGTCTCTATTTCTTCTAAATCTTCATTTAAAAAAGAAGTTAAGAGTTGTTCTAATGCCTTATAATCTTTGAAGTCAAGAGTATGCAATTGCCATTTATTTTGCTTTAAAGTACCTGCTGCAAATGGACATAAGTTTAACTTAACCACATAATCGGCGATCCATTTTTCAAGATTCATTATCCTTCACCTCTTTTCTACCACTAAGATAATTGTCCCATTTCTCAATTAATTCTTGAAAATCATCAGGTAAAGGAGCTTCAAAATACATTCGTTCACCTGTAACTGGATGCTCGAAACCTAGCGAAAATGCATGTAATGCTTGTCTCGGTAAAATCTCAAAACAATTCATAACAAACTGTTTATACTTGGTAAAAACAGTTCCCTTGAGAATTTTATTACCACCATATCTACTATCGTTAAATAGTGGGTTGCCAATATATTTCATATGCGCTCTAATCTGATGAGTCCTTCCCGTTTCCAGTTCACATTCTATAAGACTAACATAATACATTCCTTGAAGTAATCTATAGTGAGTTACCGCGTGTTTCCCCATATCTCCATCAGGAAATACCATTTGCTGGAGTCGATTATTAGGGTTTCTACCAATGTGTCCTTCCACTGTTCCTTCATCTTCGGGTTGCCCCCAAACCAAAGCTTTATATTTTCTATCAATACTATGATCAAAAAATTGCTCAGCAAGTCCAGACATTGCCTCATCTGTTTTTGCTAATACTAATAGGCCGCTGGTATCTTTATCGATTCTATGAACGAGCCCTATCCTATCTTGATCATTTCCTTCTAGTACCGGTAAGTCTTTCCCCAAGTAATGTGCAACAGCATTAACAAGTGTTCCAGAATAATTACCGTGCCCGGGATGAACCACCATTCCTGGTGATTTATTTATGACTAATAAGTAATCATCTTCAAAAACAATGTCAAGTGTAATATCTTCTTTTTTGATATGCCCATCATAAGGGGATTTCGGTTCAATATACTGAATGACTTCTCCACCTTTTAATATACAATTAGATTTTACCTGCTTATTATTGACAGTAATATCTCCTCGTTTTATAGCGTTTTGGAGTTTATTCCTAGTGACACCTGATGTTTTGGACATAAGATATTTATCTAGACGAATAGGATCTTGTCCTTTATCTACCGTCATTTCTTGTTCAACCCAAACAGGCCCTTCGTTACTTTCCATTCTGCAAAGTTATTAGTTTTAAGAGAATACTTTATTTGCTACCTTTACTTTTTGGGCTTAAGCCCAAAGAAAAAAAGAAAAAGCTTATGAAAATAGAATCGTACTTAGCCAAAGATGAAGCCTTCCTTTCTACTACGAAGCCTCATAATTTGCCCATATATCCTACTTCAAGTTTTAAATTTGAATCGGTAGATCAAGGTATAGAATTATTTAGTGGTAAAGAAAAAGGTCATGTATATGGGAGGTATGGTAACCCTACCATGGAGTCTGTTGCTCGAAAAATCATGCGATTAGAGATGTTTAGGGAAGAAGCTGAGGGCTTTGGCATTATGGTTTCATCAGGAATGGCTGCCATTTCTACTTTGGCATTTGCCGAATTACAAGCTGGTGATAAATTAATTACTCAAAATGACCTTTATGGAGGAACAACGATGTTTTTTAATAGCTTATTAAATAAATTAGGGGTAAAAGTGATAAAAACTGATTTTGGGAATTTAGAGAAATTAGAGAAGTTATTAAAAGCCGATTCAAAAATCAAAATGCTTTATTGTGAAACACCTGCGAATCCAACAATGAAATGCATTGATCTCAGTGAGATTGCAAAGTTGTGTGGAAATTATAAAGTTAAAACTGCAGTTGATAGCACATTTTGCACTCCTTATATCCAACAACCCTTGAAACTTGGTTTCGACTATGTTGTACATTCTACTACTAAATTCATTAATGGTCATGGTAATGCTATTACAGGAGTGATCATAGGAAAAAATGAATCTGACTATGGCAAAGTGTGGGATGCCATGAAATTATTAGGAACAAATTGTAATCCATTTGATGCATGGTTAGTCAACAACGGTATGAAGACGCTAGCCTTAAGAATGGATAGACATTCGTCTAATGCATTTGAGTTGGCACAAAGACTTGAAAAACTAGAAGAAATAGAATTTGTAAATTATCCATTTTTATCATCAAATAGTACTTCTCATATTGCTCGAAAGCAGATGAAATATGGAGGTGGAATGTTAAGTTTTGGAATAAAAGGAGGAATAGAAGCAGGAATGAAATTCATGAATGCTATAAAAATTTCAGCATTAGCACCAACTTTGGGAAATATTGACTCTTTAATTGTCCATCCTGCTTCTATGTCTCATAGAGGAGTTGACAAAGAAGTAAGAGAGGCAAATGGTATAACAGATGGCTTAATTAGAATGAGTGTAGGGATAGAAGACGTTGAGGATTTATATAATGATTTGAAACAAGCATTAGAAAAGGTATGAGAATAGGATTAATTTCGGACACACATTCCTATATGAAGGAAGATATATTAAAACACCTGGAGGAATGTGATGAAATATGGCATGCAGGGGACATAGGTGATATGAGCGTAGTTGATAAATTACCAAAGGACAAACCTTTTCGAGCTGTTTATGGAAACATCGATCATGGAGAAGTTAGAAATTTATATCCATTAGATTTAGAATTCCAGATCAATAATGTAAAATTCTTCATAACTCATATTGGTGGATATCCTGGTAGATACACAAAACGTGTTGGAAATATCTTGGCAAAGAAAAAGCCAGATGTTTACATCTGTGGACATTCACATATTTGCAAGGTGATCTATGATAAAAAAAAATCATGTTTACATATTAATCCAGGAGCTTGTGGAATCCATGGATTCCATCAGATAAGAACAATGGTTAGATTTACAGTAGGTCAAGACAAACTGGAAGATGTAGAGGTTATAGAACTCGGAGTAAGAGGATGATAAGAGATTACTAATAAAAATATGAAACTAATACGTCTTCTCATTATAATCAGTTCAATTGCCTTAGGAATTGTACTTTTTTCCAAGAATAAATCATCATCTGTATATAATAATGAGGAAGAATCATTCTTAAAAGAGAATAGTAATGATCCGTGGCACACTATAAAATGTGAATCAAATCTATGTTCAGGAGTTTATAAAGGACCTGAATTTATTGATGGATCTGACATTGCACATCAATTCTCTAATCATATGTCTAAGGAAGTTGGCGACTATCTAAAGAAGTTATATAAGAAGCAAAAATATTCCAAAGTTGATTTTGATAATATTGAAATGTCTACTGAAGGTATGGGAAGTGGGAATGTAGTATTCAAACTAGCCATTCCATTTGTTCAAGTTGCTGATTCTTGTGAAGCATATACCTCATTTGATCATGTAGGAGGATGGAGACACACTCCTGCATTAGAGAAAAGAAAGGGTGAACTTTCTAATTTATTAATAGAAGACGATGTGTTAGCTATTAGTAAGCTAAAAAAAACAAAAGAAGGTCTAGAAGAATATTGGATACAATGGAGACATAGAAGTTATCAAACAAAATGTGATTGAAATAACCTTTTAAAAGTTATCAAGTGCCAAATCAAATGTTAATTGGAGGAGAAAAATTTGGATGTCATTCGCCAATCAGATTTAGTTGATTCTAAGATAATGCTGTTGCAAGTAAGATCTTATAGTTTACTTAAGTTATTGGGTTAAATGTAATCTCGAAATACGTTCCATTAACGTCTTTTTCATGTATGGTTCCACCAAGTTGTTGAGTTAGAAGTTCAACTAATTGGGTACCAAATCCATGAGGTTCAGTATCTATTTGTTTTCCTATACCATTATCAGAAACAATCAATCTATATTCTTTTGACGAAGCTTGTTCTAAATGAATTCTAATTTCAGGACTTTTAGAATTTGCAAAAGCGTATTTTAAAGAATTTGTGATCAATTCATTTACAATTAATCCAATAGGAATTGCATGATCTATATCCATTTCTAATTCATCCATTTCAGACTTAAAACGAACCTTATCTTGCATATTATAATTATAAAGGGTGCCTTCAACAAGATTTATGAAATAGTCTTTCATTTTAATTGCTGAAATATCATTTCCTTGGTATAATTTCTGATGAATTATTGCCATAGAATGAACCCTACTTTGTGTTGATTCTAAGGCTATTTTAGCATTATAATCTGTAATTTGATTGGATTGCAATTCGAGCAAACTTGAAACAATTTCTAGATTGTTTTTTACTCTATGATGAATTTCTTTTAAAAGTAAAACAATGCTTTTATTCTTCTCTTCAATATCATGGAGTAGACGTTGATCTGCTTTCAACATATTGGTTCGATTACCCATACTAAGAGCAAATAAAGAAAGGGAAAAGATTAAATTAACTCGGACAATATCTGATCCATTACTGACCACAAAATTGTATAAGAACTTAATCCATGCGATATCTTCTAAAGAAGGAATTCTACCTAAAACCAGGAAAAACAGGGTTAGAAAAACAAAAATAGCAACAGGAAAAAAGGCGATAAAATAAAATCTCTTAGAATTAGAACGTATATATTTTGCCTTGATAGCCATAACTACAGCAATGACAATTGAGATGATCTGAACTAAATGTGTAATCAAAGAAAGTTTATATGAATACTTAGAATAATCGATGAAATATTTGGCTTCAATAAAGGCTATAAAAAAACTTAGGAAAATAATTAATGG
>CAZSKA010000177.1:0-8565 GCA_964607315.1 uncultured Saprospiraceae bacterium
CCTAAAGCATAATTATTAGTAGCTACTTCAAAAGAATATAGTCCTCCTGTCCCACTTCCTCCATTCGATTGACCTCTTGCAAAATCATTGCTAATACTAGTAGCACCAAAATTATGTGTGCCTGAACTCATTCCAGTAATCGCCCAAGCATCTCCATCTAATTGACCATTAGCTGGAGAGGGAACTAATCCAGTCCCAGCAAACACACCATTATTTACATTCGCTTGAGACTGATCAAAAGTTATAGAATAGGTATCAACACCATCAACTAAGGATAATTGTGCATTAATATTAACACAGGCAAAAACAAATGTAATTAGAAGAAGAATTTGTTTCATATTTAACTTGATTTTTAATAGTTAATTTGAGTTCTTCTCTGGCTGATTATATCTTTTCCAAAAGTTAATCTAAATTCTTACTTCTTAAGAAAATTTAATTAACTCGGAAAACTGTTGAGGAATAAAACCAAATACATATAAAAATGCAAAATAGAGTCCGTTTTATTTACCTAAACAAAGCTAAGGTAAATAAAATTAGACTATAAAAGAGCGTTTAGAAATGTGAATTTTTCATTAAATATTTAAAGAAATCATCTTTTTTATGTCAACTTTTTTTGAATCAACAAATATTGAACCATCAAAAAAGCCGCTAACCCTAATAAATTAGCTAGTTTCTCAGTAATCACCTAATCTACTTTCCTTGATAGCTAATTAAAATACAATATGTATAAAATTTTAAACGAACTAGATACATATTATGTAAATCTGTAATTTCTACTCTTTAACTTTATAGAACTCATCAAGAAGATTATAATATTCGATAAAACACTTTAGTCATTATACGAAGTTCCTTTTCTTATTATAGTTAGTCAAAATGTATGCTTACATTTGCGGCATAATTTATAGGTAAATGAAGCAAAGAACCATAAAGTCTGAAGTTGAACTAAAAGGAATTGGTTTGCATACAGGGGAATCTGTGAACATCACACTTTGTCCTGCTCCAGAAAATCATGGAGTGAAATTCCAACGAATAGATCTAGAAGGTGAGCCGAAAGTTGATGCGGATGTTAATTATGTAACGAGTACCAACAGGAGTACCACGCTTCAGAAAGGTGAAGCGAAAGTGGTTACAGTAGAACATCTTCTTTCAGCTTGTGCAGGAATGGAAGTAGATAATGTATTAGTAAAAGTCGACGGACCAGAAATGCCGATTTTGGACGGAAGCGCAAAGTATTATGTGGAAGCTTTAATAAAAGCAGGATTCCAAGAGCAAGAAGCTGAGGTAAATGTTTTTGAGATTAATGAAACAATTTCTGTAAAAGATCCTGATACAGGATCTGAATTAGTAGGCTTACGTTCTGATAGCTTCCAAATTACCTCTTTAATAGATTTCGATTCTCCTGTTCTAAATAAGCAATTTGCCAAATTACAGGATTTACATCATTATGAAAAGCAAATTGCTCCAGCTAGAACTTTTGTTTTTGTGCGAGAGCTTGAAAAGTTATTAGAAGAAAATCTGATAAAAGGTGGAGACCTAGATAATGCCGTCGTAATAGCAGATAAGCCTGTTGAAAAAGAAGAACTTGAACGCCTTAAAACTAAGTTGAATAAACCGAATATAGAAGTGGAGACTGAAGGCTATCTAAATACTACAAAACTCAATTTTACTAATGAGCCAGCAAGGCATAAATTACTTGACGTATTAGGAGATTTATCTCTTGCAGGAGTTAGAATAAAAGGCAAAATCTTAGCAACAAAACCTGGTCATAAGATCAATACAGAGTTTGCCAAAATCATAAAACAACATTACAAAGAGTTCAAAAGGCTTAAGGGCAAACCAAAGTATGATCCTACAGTACCCGCTATAATGGATGTCAATAAGATAAAGGAGATGTTACCGCATCGCTACCCTTTTTTACTGGTTGACAAGATCATAGAACTGTCAGACAAACATGTTGTTGGTGTTAAAAACATAACCGCAAACGAACAATTTTTCCAAGGTCATTTTCCAGGCAATCCTGTTTTCCCAGGCGTTTTACAAATGGAAGCATTGGCTCAGACAGGCGGAATTTTAGCTCTTTCATTACAAGAAGAGACGACAGGATGGGACACTTACTTCCTAAAAATGGATCATGTAAAGTTCAAAAACATGGTTGTACCTGGTGATACTTTAATTCTAAAGATGGAATTAATTTCTCCGATAAGAAGAGGACTTGTTCAGATGCAAGGGACTGCATATGTTGGCAATAAAATAGTGAGCGAAGGAGAATTAATAGCACAAATAGTGAAAAGGAAATAATATGAGTAACTTGTCAAGTATTCACCCGGATGCGATAATTGGTAAGAATGTAAAAATCTCTCCTTTTGTGACTATAGAAAAAGATGTAGTTATAGGTGATGATTGCTGGATAGGATCAGGGGCTTGTATTATGAGTGGTGTTCGACTTGGGAACAATGTGAAGATTTTTCAAGGTGCTATCGTTGGTGCCATTCCACAAGATTTAAAATTCGGGGGTGAAGAATCTATTTTAGAGATTGATGATAACACGATTATCAGGGAATATTGTACATTAAATAGAGGGACAAAAGCGAATTTCAAGACGTATATAGGAAAGGACTGTTTGATTATGGCATATGTCCATGTGGCCCATGATTGTGTGATTAGCGATAATTGTATTTTAGCAAATAATGTAACATTAGCGGGTCATATAGAAGTGGCACCTCATGTAGTGATAGGTGGTATGACGGCTGTTCATCAGTTTGTGCATATTGGTGAACATGCGATGGTTGGAGGTGGTTCGCTTGTGAGAAAGGATGTTCCACCTTTTGTGAAAGCTGCACGTGAACCACTTTCTTATGTGGGTGTGAATAGTATAGGTCTGCTGAGACGTGGATTCACGAATGATCAGATTAATACCATCCAAGATGTTTATCGTGTTCTTTTTGTAAAAGGAAATAATAATACGCAAGCTTTAAAAATCATTCATGAAGAACTTCCTAATTCTGATGAAAAAGCAAAGATATTAGAGTTTATACAGCAATCTAATAGAGGCTTGATGAGAGGCTTTAGAAAGATGAGCTAGTTTATTTTTTGGGCTGGAGCCCAAAGGACTTAAAAAAGAATCTATCAAATGAAAATCATTCTTGAAAATGTGTCCAAAAGATTTGGCTATGAATGGATTTTCAGAAGCATCAACTTCCAATTTAATTCTGGTAGTAAAATTGCAGTTATTGGCCCGAATGGTTCTGGAAAATCCACATTAGTTCGATTGTTAATAGGTGCAAATGATCCCAGTAAAGGAAGCATAGAATATTTCGTAGAAGACCAGAAAATAAAGGTTGAAGACGTCAATTCGCACTTCAGCTTCACAGGTCCTTACATGGACCTCATCAACAATTTCAATCTTAAAGAAATGGTCAAATTCCACTTCTCTTTTCGAGATGCTGTTGATGGAATAAAAACAGAAGAGATAGCAGATATAGCACTCTTATCCAAAGCTAAAAACAAGGAGATTTCTAAGTTTTCTTCAGGCATGCAACAACGATTAAAACTGACACTTGCACTTTGTTCTATGAGCTCTTGTGTTATTCTTGATGAACCAACTACCAATCTAGACGAACCATCCAAAAAATGGTTCGAGGAATTATTACATAAGTATTTAGGTGATAGAACATTGATCATTGCAACAAATGAAAGTCGCGATGCAGATCTGTGTGAAAGTACACTTAATATTGCCGATTTTAAAAAGAAATAATGAGTAACTTACATCATAAAAACAAGAATAATTCTTCTTACGACATGGAGGCTTTATCTGCTAAAACTCCAGCACTTAAAGAGTTCATCTTTAAGAATAAATATGGAAATCTAAGTATAGACTTTAGTAAGCCAAAGGCTATTAAATTATTAAATCAAGCCATTTTGGCGCTTGATTATGGAATAGAGAATTGGGATTTTCCAGCTGAGAATCTTTGTCCACCTATACCGGGAAGAGCTGATTACATTCATCATTTAGCAGAACTGATTGGCTCTGGAAAGAAGAAAATATTGGATGTAGGTTGTGGTGCGACGATAGTGTATCCTATTTTGGGAGTAGTGGAATATGGATGGGAATTTGTAGGAAGTGATATTAGTGAATCTTCGCTAAAAAATGCGCAACAGATCATTCAAGCTAATGAAGCATTAAAAGGTAAAATCAAGCTTAAATTACAGAAAAACAAGCATGCATATTTTGAGGGAATAATAGAAAATTCGGAGAATTTTGATGCGGTAATGTGCAATCCCCCATTTCATAAATCAATGGAAGAAGCATTAGCCAAAACCAAGCAAAAAGTGTCAAACCTAAACAAGAGCGAAGATGTTCCTTTTACCCGTAATTTCTCGGGGCAAGCAGAAGAATTAAGTTACCCAGGAGGAGAATATAACTTTGTGAATAGCATGATCTATAAAAGCAAGGCTTACGCCCAAAGAGTGGGTTGGTTTACCTCTTTGGTTTCTAAAAAAGAGAACTTGAATGGATTGTATGTCCAACTAGGAAAAATGAATGTAGCCGATCATAAGGTGATTGACATGGGCACCGGGAATAAAAAGAGCAGAATATTAGCTTGGAAATTCTAAAACCAGATTTGAAATTTACAATAGTTATATTTGTCTAGATATATTACGTTCACTTTCTTTTAGGCATTTATATAATGAAGACTAACATAATCCTTTTTCTACTTTTATTTTCTTTTTGGGCTCAAGCCCAAAACACTTACTTCCCCGACAGAAATGCATGGGAAACAATGACTCCTTCCGAGGCAGGATTCCAAGCACAAAGCTTAAATGAAGCTATTGATTCTATTCAAGCGAATGAATATTCTGGCTCAAAAGATCTGCGTATCGCCATTCTTAAAGGATTCCAAAGGGAACCTTATCACAGTATTCTCGGACCTACTAAGAAGCGAGGAGGACCTGCTGGAATGATCTTGAAAAATGGATATGTTGTTGCTCAGTGGGGAGATACGAAGCGAGTAGACATGACATTTAGTGTAACTAAGAGTTACTTATCTACAGTTGCTGGACTTGCTGTTGATAAAGGACTTATCCACTCTGTTGATGATAAAGTGAAAGAATATGTATGGGATAAAACATTTGACGGAAGTCAAAATAAAAAAATAACATGGGACCACTTACTTACACAGTCTTCAGCATGGTCAGGAGAATTATGGGGCGGTTATGATTGGCATGATCGACCACCATCAAAAGGAGATGTTCATACATGGCGTAAAACATCGTCTGACGAACCAGGTACTGTCATGGAATATAATGATGTAAGAGTTAATGTCTTAGCTTATAGTCTGTTACAAGTGTGGAGAAAGCCTTTACCTCAGGTATTAAAGGAAGAAGTAATGGACCCTATAGGTGCATCCACAACATGGAGATGGTATGGATATGAAAATTCATGGACAAATGTAGATGGTGTTAAGATGCAGTCAGTTAGTGGAGGTGGTCACTCGGGTGGCGGACTATTTATCAGTACGGAAGATCACGCGAGATTCGGCTTGCTATTTATGAATAAAGGAAACTGGAATGGTAAACAAATCATAAGCGAAAAGTGGATCAGCGATGCTATTCAACCTTCTAAACCTAATGATTCGTATGGATACATGTGGTGGCTAAATCAATCAGGCGAGGAAAATAGGATGAGTAATCTAAGTAAAGAAGGTTATTATGCAGCTGGATTTGGAGGAAATTATATCATCGTAGAACCTGAGCTTGACCTCGTAATTGTTCTCCGATGGTGTGAACCGTCACAAGCAAATAGAATGCTAGGAATGATTAAAGAGTCGATGGTGAAATAATGTTACTAGAAATCATGACCTTTGCACCATGTCAACAATAAACATACGAACTATTGATGTAGTCCAATACATCAAACCACTTCGCGAAGGTGGTTCATTACCAGCAATTGTGGAAGGTAGTGATGACTTTCATTATGTGATGAAATTTCGGGGTGCCGGTCAAGGTAAGAAAGCATTAATTGCTGAAGTAATTGGTGGTGAAATGGCTCGCGCACTTGGATTACATGTTCCAGAATTGGTTTTTCTAAATCTAGCTGAAGGTTTTCACCGATTAGAAGGAGATGAGGAAATTCAGGATTTGTTGAAATTCAGTGTTGGTTTAAATCTTGGTCTTCACTATCTGCAAGGCTCTATCACATTTGACCCTTTAGTGTCTGAAGCAGATGCACATTCGGCATCTTTAGTAATTTTACTTGATAGCATTATCACCAATATTGATCGTACAGCTAAGAACACAAATTTGCTTAACTGGAACAGAGAGCTGTGGCTGATTGATCATGGAGCGAGTCTATATTTTCATCATAACTGGTCGACATGGGAAAGCCATCTTGGTCGATCCTTCCCTTTGATTAAGCAACATGTTTTGTTGGATAAAGCCACTGATCTAGAAGAGGCTTCAGATAAGATCCAGTCTATAATTAGTGAAGATAAATTAAAAGAAATTATAGACATCATACCTGCTGATTTCTTAACAGAAGAAGGCGATGAATTAACACCTGAGGAAAAAAAGGGCGCTTATTTTAAAATTATCTGGTCGAGAATTCAAAGAATCGATGAACTAGTAAAAGAGATAAAAGATGTCCAATAAAATCCCGTACGAATATGCGACGATTCGACTAGTACCAAAGGTGGAGAGGCAAGAATTCTTGAATATAGGGGTTATCCTTTATGCCCGTCATTCTAGCTTTTTATCCATGAAAACCCATTTGGATCCATCCAAAATAAAAGCATTTTCGCCCGAAATAGATATCCAGTTAATAAAAGATTACCTCACTGCTTGGGAAGATATTTGTTTGGGTGCCCCCAAAGGAGGAAAAATAGGGCAACTAGAAACACATGTGCGATTCCGATGGTTAACAGCTTCGCGTAGCACTATCATCCAAAGTTCAGCTGTTCATCCAGGCTTGTGTGAAGACTTATCATCAAAGTTAGAAGACTTGTATAAGCGATTTGTGTTGTAGGAAAAGTAGAATTATCTTTATCGAATACTAATTCAAATTAGTCGAAATTACAGAAAGTTAAGAATGATATTGATCATACTGTTGTTGTCTATAAAAAGTACACTATGCACACAATCTTCCAAAATAATCGTCCAAACAGGGATCAGATGAAAACGCGAATGGTTTTCAATGAAGAGAAAGACTTTGTCAGAAATTCAGATTATTATACGGAACAAACCATAGGTAAAGGATGGAATAGAGAAGAATATGAGCTGAATAAGCGGAGAGTAAAATGGTTGTTTTGGGGGATGTTATCTGTTTTGGCAGGTTTGATTTTGGTGCTTGTGATATATTCACAATTAATCTAGTTTCAGTACAAAATAATTATTTTAATGCAACTAAATATAGTTACATTTGTATTGTTTCTAAAGAGATAAATTAATTGAACGGTTTTTAGCGGTACCTAGTGATTTTCATTATGATGAGGTTTTGAAACTAGTAGGTTATTAAGTCTTTAAAGAAAGTACAAAAGGAAAGACATCTGGTTCACGAGTTAGATTAAAGCATAAGGATGGACGATCAATGAATCTGCACAAGCCACATCCGAGTGGAATCATGAAACGTTATCAATTAAAACAGATAAAAGAAACATTGGAATTATGAGAAATCTAGAATACAAAGGATACAATGGTACGATAGAATACAGTAAAGAAGATGGAGTTTTTTACGGTAAAGTTATTGGGATACAAAGTCTTATATCATATGAAGGTGAAACTGGACCTGAGTTAGAGAATGATTTTAAAGAAGCGATAGAAAGTTATTTAAAGGAATGTAAAGCAGAAGGAACGCAGCCAGAAAAGGCATTTAAAGGAAGTTTTAATGTTAGAGTAAGTCCTGAATTACACAAGCTTGCTGCCTTGCGAGCTAGAGATAATGGAGAATCTCTTAATAAAATAGTTTCGGAATCTTTACATAGATATTTATCTAATCGAACATAGATTGTTTAGGGATTTCATGGAAATAGGAAAAAAATTAGGCTAAAACATTTGGGATATGATTTTACAAGAAGTAAAGGAAATCTATAGGAATTCGGATAAAGAAAAATTAGGTGAAAGGTTAAATGACTTGATTGATGAATTTAGAGGAAATAGAGACAGAAAAGAAGTTCTAAATTTACTTAATACAAATGAGACTGATTATATCTATACTGCCCTATTAATACTAAATGAAATAACTATTAGGAATAAGAAACTACTTCATTCCGTCATACTTTATCTCGAAAATCTTGTAGATCATCCAGAAGCTAATATAAGAATGCTAAATCTAATCGTACTTTCCGATCTTCTTAAGAATATTGATAAAGAAAAAGAACAAGATTTATTTTTGAAAATGATGCAAGATCCTGATAAGGATATAAGGGAAACAGCATTACAGCTTTTAGAAACAGGGAAATTAGTTTAATCTATTTTCGTTAGAAAAAGAGAGATTGTGCTTAATTGTCTTTCATTTTCAATTATTCTGCTGTTCTAAATTTTACTACATCTAATAAACGTACACTTAAATAA
>CAZSKA010000178.1:0-8517 GCA_964607315.1 uncultured Saprospiraceae bacterium
GTAAACTAATTCTACATCTTCACCAGCTTACCAATATTAACAAGTCCTGTGTCATATTAGAAAAAATGAATTAATAATTGATTGTAAATTCTTTTTAAAACGAATTTCCACTAATATCTAACGAATATCCATTGACTAGTTACGAACATGTTTTTGTGCTCTGGACAAGGAAAGAAATGTATGAGATTTGAAGTGTCAACGGACATATTTATTAATTCTTTAAATACATATATTATGGAATATCTAATTAAAATTTTTGTATTCATCCTTTTATCAACAGGACTATTTGCAAATACAGACAAGCCAAGCGAAGGATCAACTTTGCAAGTTATTGCACCAAGCGGTTTAAACCTAAGAACACAACCTTCTATGGACGCATCATCAATTTTGACAATGCCACATGGAGCTGAAGTAACCTTATTAGCTTTTGAAGATAACACAGAATTAAGTAGGGTAGAATGGGTTGATGGAAAATGGATGAAAGTCGAGTACAACGGAATAGAAGGATGGGCTTTCGATGGTTTTTTGACTGTACTAAATGTTCCTTCACACGATTTGGAATTAACAAAGGAATACTTAGACCTGGGACGAGCATTAGAAATGTGGGCAAGACACAATTTCTATGCAACAGACATAGATACTGTCTTAACTGATGGTTCGCAAACAGTTTCTTACGATTTAGAGAATAATCAATTTCTTAGAAAAGTAGATACAGATGTTACGACTGTAACAGAGCTACACCTCGAAGATGTAAGAGTAATGGAAGTGTATCAATTAATTAATGCAATGATTACAGATAAAGACCATAAACGAACATTCAGTGAGAATGCCATTTTTATAGAGAAAAACGGAGTGATCAACCATGTGAAAGTGAATATGTGGCCAGTGATTATAATCAAAAAGACTTATGATAATCAGGTGCAGGTGATTATAGAAGAGTATCATGGATGTTAGTTAGCTCAATCAATAAAAGACAAAACTACTGCGGTCTCCATTTTCATAGACGGAATTTTATGGAGGCCGCAGCCCAAAAACTTCGACTACACTCAGCAACCGGGGTGGTTATTATCTAGAAAGAAGAGAAACAAAGCATTTAAAAACACATTTAGAAAAACAAAAGAAATAGCTGCTTTGGGCAGTCGAAAAGAACACATTTAGGAAAACAAAAGAAAAGACTGCTGCATTTCGACATCGCTCAATAACCACGCAGTCGAAGCATACTTCTTCATTAGGAATTTTTACTAAAAGCCGGCCAAAAGTGGTGCGGCTTTTAGTTGTTTTTTACCTAATAACGTTAATAATATTCTACCGTACTCTGGATCTTATTTCCTTTAAACTTTGATCTACAAGCAATTTTCCATTTCTGAAAACTTCTTTCAATTCTCCCTGCTTTTCCTCTTCCCAACTAACCTTGTCTATAAGTTTGAATGTGCCATTTTCTTTGACGATTTTGATAAGACCTCGAGCTGATTTTTTAGTTCCATCATCTGTAATAGGATCTTTGTAAATATCTCTTCCAATACCGTCTACTTCTCCATAGGTAGCTTTCATAGCAAAACCAAAAGTATCACGTGTATTGTATTGATAAGTGAAACTTCCTATTCCCAAAACTACATTTGTTGAGGCAAATCCATTCTTTTTCAAACCCTCACAAATTGAAACTGCTCTATCTAAAGTAATGCTATCACCATAGATTGCGCCTACATGACTATCTAATTCTTTATAACCTTTCTCATTCACAGTTCCTCCAAAAGTATCCCAAAGCAATTGAACTACTCCTTTTTTAGCTAGTGGTTCAGTTGCATCTGGATCGCCACAAATAATTTTTACAGGATCACCACTATCTGGTCTTATGACTAGCTTCCCGTCTCTACTTAAGATTTCATTCTTTAGATTAGGTATGTATTCAGATAATACTTTCCATAAATCCCATGTATCAGAAACAACAGAAACGATGCCTTTTGGATACACCTCAGTGATTAGTCTTTTGAATGTTTCTTGTTCGGCGGAATTAGTACCCATACTCATAACAGAGTGCTCAGTTGCTGCAACAGATCCACCAATCAATTCCTCATCCGAATTTGCATTGTAATAACTTTCAAGGAAATCGATAGCGGGTATGGTATCTGTTCCTGTAAAACTAAGTAAATGACCTGCGCCACTTATAAGTGCCGCTTCTAATGCTGCCATTCCTCTCATAGAGAAATCATGACCTTGCCAATCTACAAATTCAGGTATACTTGACGTTTCAGCTGCATACTTGTCTAATATCTGTCTGTATTGATAGGCAATAGTAGCAGAATTACATGGCAACCATACTGTAGTTGAAATCAAAGTCTCAAAGTAGTTCGTTAACCAAAAGAATTCAGGAAGCGTATTATACATGGTAAACATAGGTACTTTGATAGGAACTGATGATCCTTCAGGTAATGCTTTAAATACCATAGGAATATATCCTAGATCATGTAAATCCCCAATGTGATCAATTCCTACTGAGTTTTCACCTAAGTAGCTATTTATTCTTCTTGAATAAGCTTTAAGTACTTCATCTTTTGGTTTCGAAAAGAAATTTGTTTCAAAATCTTCAATTATATATTTCTTTATGAAATACTGAAGACCAAAGAATATTACTTCTTCTATTCCTTCAATTCTACTCTTTCTTGGAGTCCAATTACTATATACTAAAGTTGTTTTGTTTGGGTATTGTCTACGGTGATCAACTTTGTAACCATCCGTTAATAATAATGGATTTGTCATAATTGTATGTTTTTAATGTTGTTTAATAATTTAGTATGGTCCTTTATTAAAGGGTATCTCTAATTTCCATGAGCGCAAAACCTAGTAGATTTTGACCTCTCCATTTTTTTGGATTAAGTATATCCTTGTGATCTTGTGCCATTCCTATTCCCCATATCCTATCATTTGGACTAGCTTCTACTATTGTTTTATCTTTTGTAGAAAGAATGAAGTCCTTTAATGCTGGATTCTGCGAAAATTTAAAATAATTTGCCTCTTTTACGATTTCGTATTTTCTATTATTCCAAACATCTTCAGAAAATCCTTTTACTCGTCTTCCTAATGCTTTTACCTCTTTTGGACTCTTGCATTTTATTATTTCATTTTCGATTTCTTTATCACCAAAAAGAGAAGCTTTTTTTGCCATCATATAATGTTCAGCTGTTTTATAAGATACAGTACTTTCTATAAATTCGCATAACCACCATTGGCTAAAACATGATTTAGTTATTTTCCCATCTTTCGAAGGTTGATGGCCCCAGAAAAATATGTAATCCTCTTTTTGTAAACCCGCCTTGATTCCTTCAATTGAATATTTCATGATTTAATTTTTTATGATTTCAGACAATTTAATTTGTGTTATGCCTTTATCTTTTTCTATGCTTTTAAATGAATCCGTCGTATAAATAGCAGAAAAGATTGCTGATAAACTATCAAAGCCTTTGCTAAAAATTCCGTGACTTATAGCCAAATGTAATTGTCCTGCATTCTTTTTCTTCAGTTCTTCTCCTAGTCCTAGGAATGTGCCACCTCCGTCACATATATCATCAACGATCAAACAAGCTCTTCCATCTAAATCATTCATAGGAACATGGAATCCAGATAGTTTTCCTGTTTTAACATCTCTTTTTTTACCGCATTCCAATATGTTTTCTATTCCTAATTGACTCGCTAACTTATGTATCTTCTTAGCAGCTCCAGCATCTGGTGAAATCAGGATGAAGTCCTTAGGTAATGAAGAAATAAATGAGGATACAAAAGAATGATTCTGTATCACTTCACAGTTATTAAGCAATGCAGGAGTCACATCTGAATGGGGATCAAAAATTGTAATAGAATCTAATCCTACGTTATTTATTATATCCGCATAAACTTTTACACTAAGGCTTTCACCTTTCACCATCACTCGATCTTGCCTTGCTGCAGGAAAATATGGAATAATTCCATGTAACTCTTTAACTCCCATTCTTCTTAATGCATCGCAAGCAATGCAGAATAAACCTAAATCATTAAATGAATTGATTCTATGTGTAACAGTTACCTTTTGATTTACATCAAATGGATTTATCCTAATATGTGGTTCGCCCCCATTGAAGATGAAAGATTCGAAAAGGATCTCGTCGCCATTTAAGGGCTTGAAATTTTGGTCTAAGTTAATTATCATATTGCGTATATTTTACACAAACATAAATGAAATAAATGTATAAGTGAAATTATTTGCGTCGTTTTTACGCAAATTTAATTTCAAAATTAATCCCATTCTCCACAGATTGCCTGTATTTATTGGGATTGAACCTATATAATTTAGCTGGGCGTCCGCTAGATTTTTGACTCTTTTGGTCCGTTTCTTCCAGGAAATTAAAGCTTAGAATTTTCTTTCTGAAATTCCTTCTGTCAATTTTTCTTTGAAGAATAGTCATGTAAAGATTTTCTAAATCTGAAAATGGAAATTTTTTAGCCAAAAGGTCAAAACCTATCGGTTGGTAATTCAATTTTGCCTTTAATCTTTGAAAAGCAGTTGTGATAATCTCATTGTGATCATAGGGTAGAGTAGTGATTTGATCGAACGCAAACCATTTAGCATCTTTCGCATCAGTAGAAGCTTCTAGCTTCATTTTAGAAGGGATTACAGTGCCAAAATATGAAACTGATATTACTCTAGCTCTCTCATCTCTTTCTAAGTCGTCTCCGAATGTATAAAGTTGTTCGAGATCCTTTATTTCTATTCCAGCTTCTTCTTTTAATTCTCTATATGCAGCATCTTTCAAGCCTTCTTTGTCTTTGACAAATCCTCCAGGAAGCACCCATTTGTCTTCGTTTTTTCCGTACTTCTGCTTAATCAGTAATACATAAAGATTGTTATTCTCATATCCGAATAAAACAATATCCACTGCTACTTTAATATCTTGCTTTATTTTCATTTGCGTAATATATACACATGAATTAATCTATACAAGATTTTAGGATTAATAATGTTTTTTACCTCCCCGCCAATACTTTCTGTACCTCCGCCTTCTTTCGTACTGAAACAGGAACTTCGCTTTCATCCTCCATCAACAAAAAACCTCCTTCCGACTTAAGATAAGATTTCACCATCTCCAGATTAACCAGATGCGATTGGTGACTTCTATAAAAGCCATGCGAACTCAGTTTTTGTTCGAATTCCTTAAGTGATTTACTTACCATCGTTTTAACTCCATTCAGCTCGAATACAGTAGTGTAATTACCGTCACTTTCACATCGTACGATTTCCTTTATCTTTACTATCCGCAGGTCATCCAATGTGGAAAGAGCAATTGTCTCTTGTTTTTTCTCGTCAACAGCTCCTTTTTTTGAAGCAAATCTATGAACTGCTTCCATTAATAACTTAGGATCAATTGGTTTAAGCAAATAGTCTATGGCATTATGTCTGAAGGCTTTAATCGCATGTTCTTCGCTTGCCGTCGTGAAAATTACACTATAACTCCGCTCTTCCATCAATTCTAATATCTCAAAACCTTCCCCATCTGCCATATGTATGTCGAGAAATACCAATTGTGGATTCACTTTTTTTATCAGTTTTAATCCCGACAAAACTCCATCGGCTTGCCCTATAATTTCTATATCCGGACAATAGTCTTGGATATCACTTAGCAAACTTGCTCTAGCTAATTCTATATCGTCTATAATTACAGCTTTGATTTTCATTTTATCGGTAATCTTAAGTTAATTCGTACACCTGTCTCTCCATCCTTTTCTTCGGTTTTATTAATCACATCTACTCCATAAAGATTCCCTTGATCATTCCATAATTCCAAACGATCCCTAATTAGACTCATTGCCACGGATTTATGAGAGCTGCTTTTTTTATGAATTCCTTTTCCATTATCCTCTATCTTCACTTCTATTTTCCGACCTTTTCTTTCGAAGATAAGATCAATATGAGCGTTTTTTTGACTTCCGTCAAATGCGTGCACGATGGCGTTTTCTATAAATGGTTGGATCATCATGGAAGGAATAGAAATGGAATTATCACCTACTTTATTCTCTATACTATAGCTAAAATTTCCACCTCTTAACTTCTGCTCTATATCTAAATACAAGTCTAGATTTTTTACTTCTTCACTCAAGGGTACTTGGCTGCTCCTAGAATCATTTAGCATATTTCGCATCCAACCTGAAATTTTAGTGAGATACTCCTTGGCGTTTTTTGTATTCCCTAATGCAATCATCCCTTTTACTCCATTTAATGAATTAAATATGAAATGAGGATTCATCTGCATTTGAAGTGATTTCTGTTCTAATTCCATCATTTTTTGACGGTCCTGTAATTGCTGGATTCTCTTTTTTTGACGTCTATTTCTGTAAATACCAAATAGAATAATGGACAATAGAATGGCTATTAATCCTAATCCCATGTAGATGATCAAGCTGTAATCTACATCTGCTTCTATTCGTGTTGTTTCTAATTTTGCAAGTTGAACATCATGTTGTTTGTTACCTGATTTAAGGGTTATGGTTGGTTGGGCAATGCCTATTAATTTGGTATGGAGAACATAGTTGTTGTCAAAGCTAAAAGGCCTTTGTTTTACTTTGGGATCATTCCAGCTGTATTGATATTCTACGCTTGACGGGTTTTCTAAAAAGCTGGCTTCCGCCCAAAAAGTCAGTGGATAATCTTCACTTGTTAGTTTTAAGTTTTTGTTCGATGAAAAGATCTCGTATTCGGAGCCTTTGGAAGTTTTTAAATAGGCATTTTGGAGAATTGGAGATTGATTTCTTCTGTATTTGGGATGCGTGGAATAAAGGTCATTGTTAATGAAAGCATTTACTCTATTCTTTCCATAGAAAGCATGTTTTAGCATGATTTGGAATGCTAAAGAATTCGTGATTTTCTTCTCTTTTATGTTGAAAGTAAATAGGCTGTCTGAATATGTGTAATATATGTTTTCGCCATCAGCAAGCAAATCTGGTTTTGTGGTATTTGGTACATGATGAAGAAGTTTGTTGAACTTTAGTTCCTTGTTGAATTCAAGAAATTCTCCGGCCTCTGAAATGACTACAGCTCTATCCGTAAAAGGAATGATCTGAGAAATATGAACAGGAGAATTATATATGTTAAGCGTCTTGTTATTGATGGAGAAAATACCTTTTTCTTCTGTACAGAAGTATGCAGTTTTATTTAGATAAAAACTATTAATGTAACTAAATTCACTAAGTTTTTGATTGAGTTTATGAGGAATGATAGGATTTTCACTGGACTTGTTAATTGGAATTTTGTATTGGAAGATGCCATTACTCTTTGTAGTAAATAATAAGTATTCATCTTGAGATATTACGGAAGTAATGATGATGTCAGAATCAATTTCAAGAGGTGCTTTCATCCATTCGTTTTGGAGGTGGATGTAAAGATGTTCATCTGTGTGTATGATGATTGGTGTGGAAGAAAAGTGGGTGTTAGAATTAAGGTGTGGAAGGGTGGGGGAAAGGATATGCTTAATTTTTTCATAGGAGAGAATATCCTGAGGGAGGCTTATAGATTGCGAGAATTGTGGGATGTAGATGAATGATTTATATAGGATATGCAGTGAAGTAGCTGTATTAAAAGTTTTGAGGGGTTTTTGATTATTTTTGAAAAGAGCGTCTTTTTCGTAAGAAAGGGGAGAAGGTGTTGCGGAGTGTAATTTGTTATTGATTAGTAAATAGGGTTTGCCCCAAAGAGAGGAGATGAGGTGCTTAGTGTTGTAAATGGGAATGGAGGTAGAAATGGAAAGTGCGGCACTATTCCAAAGTAAGTTGCCGCGATCGATTTCAAACGTATTGTTATAAAGAGGATATGGGTGTTCCCATGAGAAAGGGGTTTTCTTTTTGACTTCTTTAGCGTTTACTTTGATGGGGAATCCTTTATCTCTTGTAAAGCTGAAAAAGTTGTTTTCTATTTTTACATAAAGAGTAGTATCTGAAAGATAAATAGACTCAAAAAAGGATGTGTTTTTTAAAGGTAATGCGCTCCATTTGTCGAATAATCTACCATTATATGTATATACTTCACCAGTTGTTGAAATGCAAACTATTTCATAATCGGAAGTATTGCCTATAATTTGTAGATCTATTTTTTCATCTCCAGCTGAAAGTTTTTCTTTCTCTAAGGTTAGTGTTTGAGCATTTGGACTTGCCCATAATAGGATGAAAATAAGTAAATGAATAATGCGCATGAAAGATAAACGTGTCTAGATGCGAATTTATATCAATTTTGTATTAAAATAAGTAAAATACTAAAACAGAATTAGTATTAATTTATACAGATTGAAAAATTAACACCACATGGTATTGGCTGGAAATAAAAAAAGGCGACGGTTTTTCCGTCGCCTAATCTCTCTTATTATGCCCGCTAACTTCTAATTACCTATAAGAAAGGTAATAGAAACAGAGAAACTTGATAAATACCTATACATTAAACTTGGTTTTCGTAGGTGTTTGGTTGTAGGTTATTTTTCCTTTGATTATTACTTTTAATATATC
>CAZSKA010000179.1:0-8452 GCA_964607315.1 uncultured Saprospiraceae bacterium
ATTATATAGTTAAATGAGTAATGATTTATTATAATTTATGCGGTGTTATATTGAGTACTTTGAATAGTTATATAGAGGAATTTTGGGCTTACGCCCAAAGATGAAAATGAAAAATAGAGTAACGAAAAAATTATTCACGTTAACTATAGACATTAAGTAGGAAAAGAGATTTAGTAACTTTTATATTATTATCATGAATTGTTTTACCCCAGGATCTATATCCTTTAATACTTTGGGCCCCAGCCCAAAAAGAAAAACCCTCCAGTATAAATTCCAGAAGGTTTCTCTTTAGTACAAGTGTTTAATTGACATTTTTAATCAATAACGATCATTTTTTTAGTTGCTAAGAAATCTCCACTTTCCAGCTTATAATATAATAAACCGGAAACTGAAATCTGCTCTCTATTTACGGCAATGAAATTCAGTCCTTGATTATAAGTTTCTGATATTTCATATAGTATTTTACCTGTAGCGTCATAAATAGTGAATGTTGCTTCAGCAGTTTCTGGCATTTCAAATGCAATATTTGTCAAACTATTAAATGGATTCGGTTCATTCTGATAAAGAACGAATTCTCTTTCTATTTCCTTCGTCTCTTCAAAGCTCATAATAGTCTTATGTTCTTTAAGTTCATTTCCTCTATATGCTTCTGTCTTCATGCCTAAATCTGTGAATTGAATCATGTCTTTAAGGAAGCCATCAGTTGGAGCTGAAATATGTAGGGTGAATAAAGTATCTCCTTCTTGTACATTCAGCCCATCTAAGAATTCAATACTAACTCTTAATCCTTCATCAGAAATAGAATAATTTTCATCTGTAAGTCTTACTTTGCCAGAATGGATTCCATTGAAAATAATATTATTGTTAAAGTTTAATTGGAGTCCTCTGATATCATTAAATTCAGTTGCTAAGACTGGGACTTCTAATTCTGAACCTGCTGTTAATATCCTATCCTTTAAGTGAAGGATAAGTGGATTTTCATTCCTTGTATCTGGGATTAGTGTAAATCCAGGCGATGAAGTAAGATTTATATCTCCTATTTTGGCACCTATATAATCTTGATTTACATCTCCACTTAGATTAGGAATCTCCGTTACTTCAGGGAATTCACAAGGCATAATGCCTGGGAAGAACACATGGTCACTTTCAACAAATCTCCATGAAGTATTTTCAGGGAATTCATCATTGATGTATTTTCCTAACAGAAGTTTTCTGATCTGGATAATATCTTGACCGTTAATTTTACAATCCTTGTTTACATCGGCTGCAATTAACTTGTACGGACTTTCGATAGGTTGTATGCCTAATATATGTTTTTGAATTAATATTATATCAATCGTGGTGATTCCGTTTAGATGATTGTCATCTTTGAATGGAGTCACTGTATAATCGATATTTTCAACTAGTTCAAATTCATAATTTCCATCAAAATTCTCAGTTTGAGGAAATTCTATAAAGTCAGCATCAACTGTTACATCAATATTACTAATAAGTTCTTGCTCTTCAGTTTTTAATTCGCCTTCAACCACATAAGTTACAGCTGCATTATCATCTTGACACGCATCGAAGTTATCGTCTATTCTAAGGCTAGCTGTACAGAAATCGAAATTTCCATCACTATCGGTAACATAGATCCTAACCTCTATAATTGCGCTTATTCCATTAGGAATATATTCACAAGTAAATGTCCAGCCATATAGACCATCTACTTGTTGAGTGCCATTGAAAGAAGCATTATATGCTTCTAAATCACTTAAGCCATCTATATCTTGCTCTGGAATCATAGTAAATATGAGATCCTCATCACAATTGTCAAATGAACCTGCATCAAAATCGATTGCCCAAAGATCAACAAATCCAGCACTTGGCATTACAGCTGTAGCTAAACCATCAATACAATATGGTGTCGGCGCTATATTGTTAGGAAGAATAATCAATGTTTGATCACAAGTTGCAACATTTCCACATCCATCACTTACCTGCCATAAGATCGTATGAGTTCCTATTGGGAATTCAGCTAAATCAATCTGATCTGGAGAAACTGAAGAAGACTGAATCCAGTCTGTATCAAGTGTATTATCTGCATTTATGTCTAATCTCCATTGATATCCAAAGAATTCTGGATCCGTGCAATTGTCTGTTCCATTAATACTTACACTTCCTTCATAGCCTGTGCAAGTTTCAGCATTCACTTCTATTGTTTCACAGACCAATGTAGGTGCTTCATTATCAAATGCATCAATCTCTATAAACATTTCAAAATATCCATTATCACTATTAAACGGATCAATCATTCCTGTTTCAGGATCAACATAGTTTTCTTCAAATACGCATTGATCAATCACTTGATAATGAATCAGATACTTCTTACAAGCACCACCTGCAAAATCAAATGTATCTATTGTTATAGATAGACCTACTTCAGTGCAAAGACCATCAATATTAATGTCTAACTCAGGAATTGAAATTTCGTCTGAACAATCAACTATTAAAGCAGGGAGATCATCGTCTTGATCATTATCATTGTCGTTGACTTCACACCAATCATATATGTTGTTATTGAGTTCAGTAAAGTTGATTCTATCACAAGTTAATACATTCGTAGGTCCTGCCGTCACTGTGATGAATTGTGAACAAGTAGAAGTTAATCCTTCATCTGTAGTAGCAGTAAAGTTTCTAATGACTGTACCAGCTCCACATGCACTTGATCCTACTATTGATTGACTAATAGTAACATTACAAGAAGCTGCTGCAATTGCTGAACCAAATTGAGCATCTAAGAATTCATCACTTAATTCTTGTAAATCACCCAAGCCTGCCAAGTCAATACATGAAATTGTGATATCTGCAGGACAAATAATCTGTGGTGCAAGTTTATCTTGAACTTCTACTTCTACCATCGCAACATTACAGTTGTCATCTTCATTACCTATTATTCCATCTCCACTTGCATCATCACAAACTTTGAATTGAACCATAATGGTTTCTCCAACATCTGAACAACAGAAATGAACAACGTCATTAAATTCAACATTATCGTCAACACCATTCGCTGCTACTTCATGACCATTCTCCCCTCCAGGATAGAGCCCATATTCGTCTATTGATGAACATGCACCTCCTTCATCTAATCTTCTTACAAAGAATTCTATTGGACCACATCCATCAAAACTTCCATCATCAAAATCTTCTGCAAATATTTTAGCTGTACCATCAGTTGTTAAACTGACCGTTCTAGATGATTCTGTTACTATTATAGGAGGAACATTATCTATTACCGTAACTGTAAAACTTGTTGATGCAAAATTTTCACATGCATCAGAAGCCCACACCGTCACAACAACCTCTTCCATATCACCAGTTACTGCAGGTGAATTAATAAATAGGATGTCATTACTTATTACTCCTCCTATACTACTGTATTGGACTTGTAAATCTTCTATTGCTGAACAATTATCTGTTAATTCAGGTATTGGTAACGGATAACTTGCGCTGCAATCCCAAATGTCTACAGAAATTGTCACATCACTGAATACTTCTAAATTAGGAGGTAACAGATCTTGTACGATAATATTTTGAATATGTCTTATTGGGTTGACATCTTCTTCTAGTGGGAAACATGCATTTTGAATACTCCAATGTCTTAAAATTGAATAACCACTTGGACATGTAGCATCATATAATATTTCATCCCAGAATCCTACAAATAAGTCACAGAAATGATCACCAAAGATATCCATTCCATCTATTGTCGGCCAACCTGTATTTACAGGTTCAGTCAATGTAGGATCTGAAGCAACATCTGAACAAGATAATCTATCATCTCCTACAAAATCTACTGGCCAAACAACTTGGTCAAATTCAAATGGAGCTAAAGCAATTTGCTGAACACAACTTGATTCTAATCCACTTTCATTAACAACTGTCCATGTTCTATTGATTACAAATCTTGGATTTGCACATTCTCCTAGATCTTCAGTAACATCTGCAAATGTTATAGTGAAATCGCTTTCACATGATAACAATTCAGCTTCTCCAGTTATACTCAATTCTGATAAATCAGCATTACAAGCTAATGTTATATCAGCTGGACAACCTATTTCTGGTTCTAGTTTGTTCTCAACAAATATGTAACCCCAACAGCTTGCTCCACCTTCTTGACAATCACTTATAATTACTTGTAATTGTTGATTGACAAAATCAATGGTAATAATACTATCTGGTAATTCAATTCCATTTTCATCTAATATTGTAACACAATATTCATCAAAACATCCATAATTACTGCCTTCCAAAATCATATCAGGAGTAATAACCGCTTCACAATTGGCATCTAAACTTAGGTTTATACTTCCGTTACATGTAAAGTTGAATGGTTCATCAACTGGATTTTCATTGATAACAACTTCAAAAGAGCAAGTTGCTGTGTTTCCACTTTCATCAAATACAGTTACTTCTACTATGCTTGTGCCAATACAATATTCCACTCCATTTCCTGTACTATATGCTATAGAATCAATTCCGCAATTATCAGAAATTGGGAAATCAGAGAAGTTCAGTATTGTACAACATTGACCAGAAGAAAGAGTAAGAGATATATCACTTGGGCAATCTAAAATCATTGGTGCTTCTGTATCTAGGACTGTGACTGAGAAACCACACGTATTAGAATTTCCTGCAGCATCAACTAATGTATACAGAATATTTGTTGTACCTACAGCAAAAACTTGAGTTTCTAACATACCATCTGATACAACAGCATCATCAGGAATGAATTCTGCATCATCACTACTGTATTCAACAATTACTTGACCAACATTACAATTGTCTTGGAAAACTGGATGAGTCCAAGTGAATTCTGCTGAACATTCTCCTTCATCATTTTCTAAAACAACATCCATTTGACTATATGGGGCTAATTCCAGAATTTGAAGAGTAAATCCATTAATAATTCCTACTTCAATTCCATTATTGACTACCTCAAGTTCCCATATACCATTTGGATCTTCATTTACAAATCGGTTAAAACTCTGACTTGGTCTATGCCAGAACCCTGTTCCTAATGGTGTACACAAAGCATTATTAATAAAGGTTGCCGAAGTATCACTTAAACTTGTAAACACATCTACCGTGCCATCACACAATCCGTCAAATAAAACAGCTCGAGTTCCAGATGGACTAATCAAACTTACCGTAAGATCACCAACATTTGGATGATCAATATCTAGATCGACAATCTGAATACCACCGACTAAACCACTTGAGCTAAATACTGAAGGAGAAAATGAACTTGCACATGATTCGGAAGTAATAGTTGCAGGTGTCATTGTAAAGTCGACAACCTCAAATTCTGCACAAGTAGGTGTTTCTTCATCAAGAACAGTAACTGTAAATGAACATTCAGTTACAGATCCACTTGTTCCTTGAAGCGAAGTTGTAGCACCATTACTAGGGAATGAAGGTATATTGATTGTTCCAATAGTAGGTTCACAATAAGCTACTATCCAGTCTTCATCATTGTCATGATCAATAATGGAAGTTCTAGAAATAGTTCTGCCAAAAACACTACCATCGAAACCTGCAACTGGGAAACCATTCATAGAAACTTCATCTAGAATAATACCATTTGTAGAAATTATATAACCAGCTGCATCAGTTTCTGCTAAATCAATGTCAAAGCCAAATATTGCTGTTTCACCAGCTGATAATATCTGACCTCCAGGAACAACTATTGTATCATTGCCTATTCCCAATCTCATTATTTCTAGACAATTAATATCTAATGAAGCTGGACCTAAGTTTGCAATTTCTATGGAATCAAGACCCACATGATTTACTTCGGTTATAAGTAAGATCGGTTGATCATGAACTTGATAATTAACTGTATTAACACCACCATCAACGAACGCACCTGTAGCATCATCAAAACCCGTACTAACAACGTTACCGTTATCATCCAAGATTTCATATGTAATAGCAACATTATCTTGACAATTATCTAGAACTGTTACTAATGCAGCTGACGGTAATTCAGCTCCACATGTAAATGGATCATTCGATATAGTTAAATCTTCAGGACATACAATCACAGGTGGTGTATGGAAGTCATTTACATAAACTTTTAAGATACAAGTATCTGATACATTTCCTTGAATGTCAAATGCTAACCATTTTAATGTAGTCAAACCAACAGGGAATAAATCTCCACTATTTAAGCCTGTTTCATCTACCTGAATTATAGTATCTAAGCCACATTCGGCATCTGCCTGAGGCGCACTAAAGTTAACAAATGCTTCACACCATCCCTCTGGTGCATCTACATTTATTGGAAGATCAGGACAATTTGTGAAATAAGGCTGAGCACATTCTAGTTGGAATGGCGTATCTCCAGTGTTGTTACTCGGATCACCATCACCATCAGGATCAGGAGTACTACCATCAATGGAAGTGTCTTGAACCATTGTGCCACCAGGAGCAATTGCATCAACTATAACTGAGTTCAAATATTCTGATGTATTTCCATCAGGACACACATTCAAGAATAAGTTTATCGTTCCTTCATCTCCACCCGCTTCAGAAATTAATGTGTCCAAACCTAGCAACAAGTTCATATCATTAACACCATCAAAATTCGTATTCACATCAAATTCTTCACTAGTAATACTAATTACAGAAAAGATATCTGTTGGACTAAATACTTGAGTTAAATCCTCTAGAACTTGTATGTTATATAAATCAACATCACCGTAATTTTGAACCTTGATTTCAAATCCTATATCATAACATCCCATTGTACTTAAAATAGGACCAGAACTAAGTCTCTTAGCTACACCAATCTCAGGATTAAAGGAGAAATCAATTGGGGTAGGATCATTGTTATTAGAAGGATCACCATCACCATCAGGATCAGCATCAGCACCATCTTGCGAGATGTCAGTAATACTATCACCTTCTTCATTCACACTTGTTACTTCTGCAGAATTGAAGAATGGCCCTTCAGCTGTTCCACAATCACTTATATTAATAAATAAGTTAACAGAATGAATGTCACCAGGATTTAAAATATTTGTACCCAGTAATAAATCTATATCCATTACTCCATCGTAATTATTATTAACGTCGAAGAATGAACTCGATAAACTTTGGACGTCAATAGTCATGCATGGATTAAATGTCGCTGCTAAATCATCAGTCAATTGAACCATTGACAATATTTGATCACCAAAATTTTCAATGGTGAATTCAAACTCAACATCAACAGAACCATCAGTATTTTGAACAACACTTAGTAGATTCTTTGATAATCCTATAAAACTAGTAAACTCAAACATTGTCTCAGTTCCATCTGAATTATTACTTGGGTCTCCATCACCATCAGGATCAGGATCAGCTCCCTCTTGAGATACATCAAATACATCTTCTCCTCCTGGACTTACTCCAGTCCCAAAGGCTTGATTGAAGTATGGTCCATTATCACCCATACAACCACCTATATTAACAGTAAATAAGATTGCACCTTTATCATTTGCCATCAAAACATCATCTCCAACTAAAAGCAAGGTATCTGTAACTCCATCGTAATTTTCATTGATAGTGAAATCATCACTCGTCAATGCTAAAATTTCAAATGCTGAACATGGAGCAAAAGTATTTGCTAATTCATCACTTACTTGAATACTATCTATATCTAAATTACTGAAATTCTCAACATTAATCTCATACGTTACTGTTGCAGTACCATCTGAATTATTAGTTAATGTTACTATTCTTTTGGCTAAGCCCAAAGTTGCTTCTGCTCCTATTGTATTATCTGTGGTTCCGGATTCATCTGGATTTCCATTTTCATCAGGGTCAGGGTTTGAACCGTCAACTGAATCATCTGTTATACTATTTCCTCCAGGAGTATCTGCAGAAATTGTTGCCATGTTCATGATAGAAGTTCCACTTGGACAACCGCAAGCTTCTACTGTTAATAGAATTGCTCCCTGATCTCCTACAGGAAGATCATCTAATCCATCAAGTAAATTTGTATCACCAGTACCATCGAAGTTAGGATTAACTGTGAAGTCATCACTTGTTAAACTTGCAATTGTAAATGATCCACATGATGCAAATCCAGCTCCTGCAAGATCGTCTATTACTTGAATGTTTGTTAAGTCAACATTACCATAATTTTCAATGTTGAATTCATATGTTAATTCTGTACATCCATCCGATAATAAATCAACACTAACGGTTCTTTTTGCAATACCTACAACACCCATTTCTTCCAGAATAATATCAGTAGTACCATCATCATTAGAAGGATCCCCGTCGCCATCGGCATCAGGATCAGCACCATCGACAGAATCATCCATTAGATCATCACCCGCAGGCGTTACCCCAGAAACAGTCGCTGAGTTCATGATAGCCGTTCCATCAGGACAACCACAAGCTTCCACAGTTAACAAGA
>CAZSKA010000180.1:0-8379 GCA_964607315.1 uncultured Saprospiraceae bacterium
GTATTCTATTGTGCCTGGAATAATTGACAATGAACCGCAGCAAGAGCAAACACAAAATGGTGAACAAAGGTCTTCGTGTTCATGGTCAGAATGATTATGTGAATTTTCTTCAATATTAATACTTGATGTACATTCAGGATAGAAAACTGAAAGGCCATCTGCACAAGGCATCAATGCAAGAAGCATCATGTAAATTGCTAATATGTAGGAAGCTATTCGCATGTTACAAAGGTAAATTTAAATTAGTGAAATCGTGTTGCATCTTGCCCAAGTGGGAGAATAAAATTAAAAATAAATCAAGAATGTTGTTGATTTCCTAAGTATATAGATATGTGCTGATAATATAAATCAATACTCTCCTTACCTTCTTTTATCCCTACTCTCCTTAGGAAAACTCAAAATATTAAACATCTCCCTCATGCGGGAGCGCAATCTACTTCCATACTTCTTTGCTAATTCATCGGCATTCAAGTTTGTTGTAGCGTGCGTGATTACTCCTTCATCAACTAGTAAGCGATGTCGCTTGTAAAGTATCTCTCCTATAACATTCGTTTTGTTACCATAGTGATTCACTTCCTTTTCTAATCCCAGGTCATCGATGCAAAGATGATTTACATTAACGCTTTTCCTGGAATACATCTTAATGATCGATTCTCCAAATTCTTTGTAATCCGATGTTATATCAAGTGAAGATTCTAAAGAGTAACGGTACTTATGATACATAAGCATTGGTAGGAGTTTCATGTATGAAGTTTTGCCTACTCCTACTTTTCCAACTAATAGAATTCCTTTAGATAAATCTAATGACAGTGCATCACATTGAGCTTGATCGCGGATGGCATAAGATAGAAGTGATTTGTAAACAGGGAAATCTGTTTTTGCTAATGCATAATCCGGATTCATTTTATCTTTTGCAATATGCTCCAGATACTGCCATGATTTCAATAAATCAAAATGATTGATTCCGTCTCGATATTCATAAATGTCATTGAATTTCATAATGTACGATTTTAAAATTGAACGGTATAGTCTTTGTCTTCTTCAGAATCCAAATAATTTGTGGAAGGTGGTGAAAAGTTGGTTGAACGATTTATCCAATTATGGGCTGAAGCTTGCCAATTCACCATTGGTGTTTTTCCACCTACTTTCCAACCATTAGCCGTGTAGTGAAAGTAGAATTTGTCACCTTCTTTTTGTGAAGACTTATTTTCTTTAAAAAAATCAATTACCTCATTTTGTGAAGGAGGCGAAAATGGTGTTTCATCGTTTTCCATTTTGTTTATTCTTTTATTGTTTTGTTTATATGTTTTAGAAGGGTGCATTACTAGTTCATTTTCGACACTAGTAACGGGTATAGGTAGTTTACTAAATGAACTAGTAATACCCGTTTTTTGGTCAGACTGGTTTACTGCTGGTTCATTTAATGAACTAGTAGTGTCACTTGTAAGTGGTGATTTTGTGAGATCAATAACTGAAAACAATGAGCCTACGTGAGGGCTATTTGACTTTTGATAATCAATATATCCATAACTAATTAATTCTTTTATCGCCTTAGAATATGTGCGATTCGATTTAATCTTTGAATATGACTTAAGCTGTGATCTAGCAACACAGAAAGGGTTAGAAAATCTGCTTAAATTGTAGAAATGTAGGATCGCAAAGTAAAGACTCACGTGGGTAACTGACAATCGATGATCATAGAATATGTGATCATATGCCGTCAGATAAATCTTAATGAAATTTGCTTTTGACATACTATACTAATTTAGTCTTATGATGGCGGTAAAGATTTCTAATTTTCATAAATAGAAATGAAATGAAAAAAGAAATATCACCGCTGATTATGAGTTAAATTAATATCAATCCCAAATTCCCTGATGATCTTTCATCATCTTTATAATGTCATCTCGATCGAAAAATACTATCCCACCAATTTTTGAGAAAGGTAAGGTGCCGTTCATTCGTAAATTAAGAAGTGTGTTGGGCGAAAGCCCCAACATTTTTCGGACTTGTGCTGACTTAAGGTATTTCTTTGGTTCTTCGTTTTTCTTTTTCTTCAGAATCTCTTGTATATCGCTTAGGAGTTGAAATCTGAATTCTCGAAGGTCGTCTGTTGTAATTAATTCTGCAGGCATAATGAATGGGTTTTAATTTTAATCGCTTAAAAGATGGAAGCTTTTGAGTCAACATAACTTTTTACGATGCTCAAACAAGACTGCCATTCCCCATGATAACCTGCTATCAATTGTCTTGAGCTTCCATCCCATACCAATAAGTAAATCTTTGTTATCTGGGTGGCTTTGACTTCGATACAAAGCTGGAGCTCTTCTTTCAATTGTTTTCACAAGTTTTTCCAACCTTGGTATATATTCTTTAGCTTAATATCAAATAAAAAATAGCCAGTAAAAATGTACTTTACTGGCTATTAGTAGAATGATAATTCTACGAAAAATGACTTTTCCCAGAATTCCCAACTTGGTATGAATTCACTCATAATTTTCTATGTACATTAATAAAGATTTATCCATTTGGCGGATAAATTTGGTCTTATCTATTTTACGCGATTTGATGTCTGTAAATATTCTGTGACAGTCTTCTGTTTCAACGTTAAACAAAGTTCCTAATGCCTTAGAGATTGTAAGTATATCAGCTTTGCAAGACTTCGTACACCAAATTCCATAGCTTAATTCAACTAATGACACTTTCGAGCCAGTCCACTTTAAACTACTTTCAAAAGGAAGGAAGGCACCTTGCATAAACTTGATTTTATTATCTAGAAAAAGCAGAATAGCTTTATTCGCTTTTAGTTGCGCGAGAACATCATCTTTTGGCGAGTAAAATAAAGGATCTCTATTCTGATAATGCAGGTCACATTCCCATTGAAATTTCGATTTTCTTGAAAAATACACTTGATCGAGTTCAGTTCGATTTAGTCTTAAGTAATTACTAAAATGTAAATTCGATTTGTGAAATGCATGGATTTCCTTCTTTCTGTTTTCTAAATAAGGAATAATTTCAGCCGGGTCTTGAAGCGGCATGTTCATCTCTGTTCGCATGACGTAAACATAATAGTAATGCCTATGCATAAATCTTGGCTTCAGCTCTTTAAAGAAGTATATCTCTTCATCAATCGAATCAAAACCATTACATGAAATATATGATCTTAATTGAGAAATATATGCATCACAAAGTGCAATGCAATTTTTGAGATCATCTTCAGAAAGATAAGAAGAGTTGTGAAATTCCTGTAACTCATGCTTTAACTTGAGGTACAGGTTGTTTACAAAATCTGGTTTCATATTTTTTAATTATATGGTGTGAGAGTAAATGGAGGAAGCTTTTTAGCCTCCTCCTAACTAATATTATCTAATCACTATGAATTTGCTTGTTTCTTTCGTTTGCAAATCATGAACAAAATAGAGCCCTGGAGCAAAAGAGGATATATCAATTCTATTTCCGCTGGTATAAAGCTGCTTAACTAATTTATTTCCATTCGAGTTGAAAATGACAATTGTTGACTCTACAATTCCATCAAGTGAAATAAAATCTGATGAAGGGTTTGGAACAACTGAAAATGGAGAATTATCCTTCTCACGAAGTTTTACAGAAGAATCATCACCAAAAGCAGGTTTAGAAAAAACTCTAGCTATATGAGTTTGGTAAGCACATTTAGATGGAAGAGAGTTACTTGACACACTAGACTCGATAGTAGCCAAAGGTGTGAATTTAATTGATGCATTTTCAAAATCTCTTGCTCTTACTGCTTCATTTGCTTCTCTGTAGATTGAAGCTATATTCGTACTTTTATTATTCTCCACGAAATTACAATCTTGGTCATCTTCTTCTTGAAAACAACCAACACAAGGATCATCAACTTGAATAGTATTAATACATCCAGAAAATTCAGTAGCTTCAGAAGCATTGATTCCTGGTTGCTTAATTACTTGGGCCCAAGAACCATCAGCATTTAGAAATAATTCATTTGAATCGAAATTGTACCAAGCATTTCCACGGAGGAATATCTCAGAATAAGATTTTTTAGTAAACGTTATCTTAAAGGATACAGAACCTCCGCCTCCGCCTCCTGGAGAATTCTTTGGAATTGGTCTAAAAATATTTATTGAAGACTCTTCATTTGCAAAATAGTGGTCTGCCTGGACTAGAATGTCTTCCCCTGTAACTCCGTAGAAATTATCGTACATTCTAACGCATTCCATTGAGATTAAACCACTTGAGTTGACATCAACGAAATCACTAGTGTAGCCAATCATATCTACTCCTGCAAAATTATCTTGAAATAAGACATTTTGTAGGTAAAGATTGGTGCGGTTTGCTTGCACATCATATTGTTCTTCTTCTAAATCAAATGGAATATAGATTCCACATTTATTTTCTAAAAATTCTGTATTTGAAATATCAACTATTGGACAATCGATCAATTGCAATGAATATAGAGTATTTGCAGAATCATAAAAATCTCCAAAGCCATTAAATGAAGAGTTATCAATAGATACAGTGTTAATATCTGATAATAACACACCATGAAAATATTCTACAGATTGCTCATTTGCAACTACAGGTGTAGACTTGAAACGAGAATCTGTTATGCTTAAAGTATTAATATTTGCTGCAATAAGTGATTTGTAACAATTGTGCGTACTTACCCTAGATAAATCTACTTGACTAATATTAGCAAGAGTTAAAATGTTTCGTGTATTGAGATTTTGACTAATGAAGTTGTCAATACTTAAATAACCAATCTTTTTAATAGAAAGTAAATCAATAAAAGAATTTGTAATACCATCTTGTAGAACCTTTATGTTATTGAACGTAGCCGTGAATTCATCATCGTATATTAATGGTTCAATTGACAAACTAGCATTGTTTACAAATCTTATTGTACCATTGTTTATTTCGATTGATTCTTGAATAGTGTGATTTCCATTTACTAATAAAAGATCGTCATTAATATCTATGCCATTTATTGTTAGTTTTCCACCAAGCTCAAATGTTGCCGTTGAGGAAATAATGAATTTTCCAAAGCAGTTTATTACAACATCCCCATTCGTTTGCAAATTGCCTTCCAATATTAATTCAGATGCTGATCCTGCAAGTTCAATTATGCTACCAGATTCAATATACAGATGTGAACCTTCTACAATTTTTAATGATGAATTATTCGACAGTTTCAATTCACCTCCGTTGATATTAATTTCAGTATCTCTTAAAGTTTGTAAATGAGCTGATCGTAATTCATTTGATGGATCTCCAAGAAACATCTTCCCACCTTGATTTATATTTATTATTGAATTACCTAGACATATATTTGAAGCTAAACCACAGAAGTAATTTTCTCTGTTTAAAGATTGTTCTGGATATTTTTCAAAACCTGAGTCTCCGAGAAGATTAAAACCTAGAACTGCCGAGTTATTGATTGAAAATGATCCTACTCTTCGATTAGAATTTGAATAATTAAAACTTCTGCCGAGATTTTGTGAAGGGAGAATAGAAATTCCTGAAATAGGAGTATTACTTGAATTTAAATGACTGAAAAGAAAGGATGAATTACCTTCATTTACTTTTACATGTGGTTGATTTAGCTGTGGCAAATGCACTTCATCGAAAGGTGATAAATTACGATTGTCATTTATGAGATCTTGAATATTAGAAAATGTACCAGGAGGACTTGCAAAACCAATAACGGAATACGTTGGCATAAAGGTTGCATTATCAGACCAACAAGGAGTTTCAGCATCAATAAAAGCATCATCAAGTTCTAAGAATGCTGGTCTGATTGATGCTTGAATATCGTTTCTTTCACACCCCGGGGAAATTTCATAATTTAAAAAAGGTGTGTTGTTAATTTTAAATTTAGCAACGATTAAATCTTGTTGATTAATTCGTGGGAGAAGTGTTTCGTAAAATACACCTGTAAGTTGAGTTCCAAAATCAACAATTTCTGAGTCTAATCCAGGCATTGCATTCATAACAATTTTTGCGATTACATTTCCACCAACGAAATCAATATAGCTTTGATAAAGGACGCCAACTACTCCCGCCACTGCAGCCCACTCATTTAAATCTAAATCACCATAACCTTTGAATAGGCATAGATCATCACTATTATTCAACACTTCGGGTAAGGCATTAAAGCCTTGACCAGAACCATTTGCAATTGCAATGTTTTTACACATTTTTGGATATCCTAAACGCTCTTTTAATAATTGATATTCTTCGAATAAACAATTATGATCTAGTGAATTATCGAAATAATCGTAAATACTATGAGTTTGATCTGCCGCAAATCCAACATTATAGATTCCAACTTCTATATTTTTTTCAATGATTTCATATTGAATATTTCCTTGTTGAAATTCAGCTAAGAATCTTTCACTTAACATTTGTTTTGTAGCTGGTTTGTTTAAGTAAAACCAGAAATCACCTGCTTGTTGTGCTGCTGCACCGCAAGGATCGTCTGAAAAAAATGCATTTGTAAATGCAAATGCTTGAATAGCTAAAGGTATCGTTGCATTTTCATGAGGTGAATCAAAGCTTACATATTGCCTACATTGATGATCTTCTCCTCTTTCTTCCATTAAAGTTAGAGCTAATCTAGCAACCTGACCACCCATACTTAATCCAAGAATTACATTCTCAAAATCACATTCCTTTTCTTGATTTATTCGCTTTATTAATTCAATTACTATTTCAGCATTTTTGTCCATATAGTCAGCACCATCGCCAAAATCTACAAGTATTATATCATAGTTACTGATGTTATTTCCTCCAACTGATGTTCTCAAATTGGTCATTAAATCTGGGTATTCTTCAAATAGTTCCGCTTCTCCTTCAGGAAGTTTTGATGGTAGTAAACCCTGAATAACATTTTCCCAACCATTTGTGCCTATTCGTACCACCTCATTAATTTCTGAATCCGTAATTTGATAAGTAGGGAAATCAACTCCTTCAACCAGAATGATAGGCCTAGTAACCGATTGGTGTTTATTACCTTGGTCATCGTTTCCATATTTGATATATGCTTTAGCAAAACCTGAACTAGGCTGGGAATACTGATACCATCTATTTGAAGGATTCGTTGAGTAACCATTAGAGCATGAAGGAACAAAAGATGTAGCTGAGTTAATCGTCCATACTTCATCAGGCAACTCATATGTTGATGCTGATGATTTAACTAGTATGGAAAATTCTATCGCAGATGAATAATCAAAACTACCGTTTGGTTGTATTGTTTTTACTCTATATATGCCTGTATGTTCTCCATCAGCTAAATTTATTTCAATACTTTCATTTGCAGGAACAGAAATTAACTCGTCATTTTCTAATAGAATCTCATAAATAACTGTAAAATCTAAAGAAGTTCCTGTGCAAGTTTCATATCGTGTATTAAGACCTTTAAAGAGTACATTATTCGAAAGGACTGTCTTTCTATTATAACGTGGAGTTGACAATAACTCCCAAGTACATGGATCGTGATGGGCTCCTAAGAGGATTTCTTTTCGATCATAGGTGGTCGGAAATTCAAAAGTGTAACATTGTGAAAAAATGGCTGAAAGACAAATAAAAAATAAGAATGTCGTACTAATTAAATTTTTCATAATAAACGGTTTTAGGAATCAAAAAGTCTAGGGACGACTTGGTGATAGTGTAAAAAAACAAATATTGAAGGTTAATAATGGGCATAGAATTCTAGCCTTAACAAGTAGTTATAGTTTTGCAGTTGTAACTTATATTATTTAAGTAATGGTAAGTAGGAGACTATGTAATCATTGACTAGTATTCCAGGACAATGGTTAAAGAGTCATTTCTTTCAATGGTTACAAAGTCTTTTTGAAGTGGGTTTTCACCAAGTTTATAAGCGTATTCATGTGGCTTATTTGAAGGGATAATTCCATCTAATTCATGATTACCAATTGAATAATCTTTTGCTGAACTACCTATCCACCCGGGGTTGAATCGAATTCCTGATTCATTGATTGTTTCAGAATCAATAATTAAAAATTTCAAGAATGCAAATCCGGACATTTCAAATTGATAGTTTAATTTTTCTCCTTCTTGAATCTGGCTGTGTTCATCAGTTAGTGATATTGAAAAAAATTGATCTTTCGTTATAAGAAAATCTGTCGCATCGTAATCTTCATTATGAGAGAATTTGACATAACCATTTTGATCAGTATAAACAGTATCGATTACACTTCTTATAATGGGGAAGTCAATATCACCAGTAAATCTATCTCCAGAGACAAGAACTCTAGCATCTTCAATTGGAAAATTTGTTCCAGTTTCAACTAAAGTTATTTCAAACTGAGTATCATTATTTGTGCAAGAATAAATTAGAAATAAAGTCGCTATAAGTAAAAT
>CAZSKA010000181.1:0-8344 GCA_964607315.1 uncultured Saprospiraceae bacterium
CAACACTATTATAGTATTAAATTATCGAAAGATAGTAAATTGATTTTATATGATTGCATGGTAAAAATAAAAGCCAACATAAGACATAATAATAGCTATGTCAAATCAACTAAATCATATAAACCATGGAAATTAATTCATTATGAAGAATTTGATACGAGAGCCCAATCAGTAAGCAGAGAAACTGAAATGAAAAAATGGAAATCTGCTGAAAAAATTAGAGTGTAAATTCCCACTGTTGTAACTAAAATTGGGCTAAAAAAAACACTTTATTTTTTTTATAAATTTCACTTCTTTAGATTATCCACATTGTTTTGTTTTTTACCCTAAAGCAAATTTTCCAACTTTATCAAACCCCTCACTCAATCCTATAATCCGAATACAAATATATAGCCTTGAGATATTTTACACTTTTCAAGGAATCACTTCTGTAGCTACTTCTCTTTGATGGTAAACTGAAACCATTAACATTTGTCATCTCATCATTAATTATTAAGCTATAATGATCTGTTGTCTTAACCCAATATCCTACCCACTCAAAATCTATTTCAGAAAAGTAGAAATACCATATATCTTCAGATTCTTTAAAAGCAACTTTATATGCATTGCAGTCTTTTCCACTGAACTTTTCCTTGCCTACAGAAGTAACACTCGCATTTTCGTCTACTAATGAATAAGGTAAATTGATTACAAAGTCAGCAGCATTTAGCTTGCTATATAATTTCTCTGTTGTGATTGATTCATCTAATTCTCCATTCTTGTATTGTGAAATACCTTCGTTGTTTTTTACTAAATGATAATCTAATGAATCTTGCTTCCAAAATATCTTTCTCGAATCTTCTTCTCCATAAACATACAGATGATCTTCTTTTCGATCAATTTCTATATTACCTTTCTCATCATAGAAAGTAAATGCTTTTTTGAAAGCTAATGACTCCTTATTATTCCATTTACTAAGCCCACCTGATGCCTCCATCACTTCATCCAATAGTCCTGTTTTTACTTTGGTTTCTGTATGACATGAACTGAATATAAATGTGATGGATAATAAACAAAGAAAGAATGTGATTTGCTTCTGCATACTTTATGGATTTGCTATAAATATAGGAATTTATGTTTAGCTGAAAAGCAGATGGATTATTTCATTAACTAACTCTCTATTAGCTATAACCATTTAATAAAACTATCCTCCAGAATAGCGACAATAAATCAATGCCTTATTTCATTGTTCACCCTTCTTCGCAAAGATGCTTTATTCTTTGAAGTGCTTTGGGCCACAATTCTAAGAATTGTTCGTAGTATGTTTCACTTAGATCTGCTTCTATAGTAAGCAACGTGTTTTCTTCGTTTAATTTTTCAAACTTATAATTCTCATATGCTGGTGCCCATGATTTCACCCCTTCACTTTCCGTATCATCTTTTCCATCAAATACCCATCCTAAATGTCGAATAGAAAGATATTCATGTAGCTTATTTTCAGCAATTTCTCCTACCATTCCATCAATATGCCCTTCTGCATTCTTTGCTAAAAAACGAATACTACTTCCTTCTTCCATACTGCCTTCGTAATACGATCCTTTTGTAAACACCTCTGTCCAAAGCGTAAAAGTTGCTGGTTGTAATACAAATTCCCACACCTCTTTTACTGGTTTGTTGATCTCTATTTGATTGCTAATCCGCTTCATTTTCTATATTTTGAATAGCTCTATTTAAGTAGTTTCGCTTCAATAAATATTCATTTATAGAATCAAAAATTGATAAATTGATATCGCTTACTTTTTTGTCTATTACCTGAGATGTGATTTCTTGTTCCATTTTCTCTAACTGCGTACTTAATTGTTGTTTTAAGGTTGCTGCAATCTCCGGTTCATAATCCATTTTTAGCTCCATCAATTCTTCATTCATATCCATCATATCCATCAGAAACATCTGTGGTAAACTTTTAGAAGGCGTTTCTCCTCCTGGATAGAATGTATCTAAGATGTATTTCAGTCGAGAATGATAGTCTTTTAAGACTTTATATGCATCATTGTTTAAGGCACTAAGCCTAAGCGTTTCTTCCTGCTCACTGGGCGAAGCATCTATAGACATGTCTGGATGAAATTGCTTCATCTTTTCGTAATAAAGTAACTTAAGCGTCTTTAAGTCTATCTGAAATTTGGGCTCAAGCCCAAAAAAATCAAAGTAATTCATTATTAAAATAATCTAGAAATATCTAAGCCAAAAGCAAATATCATAAGAGCAATAAGAATGAAGAAACCTACTGTATTAGCAATTTCCATCGTCTTATCGGATACTTTCTTTCCACTAATCATTTCCCAAATCAAGAACATAATATATCCTCCATCCAATGCTGGAATAGGCAATAAGTTCATGATTCCTAGAATCAATGAAAGTACAGCGGTCATTCTCCAAAAAATATTCCAGTTCCATTCACTTGGAAATAGATTTCCAATAGAGATAAAACTACCTAAACTATCTTGCACCTTTATTTTCCCTCTGAACATTTGACGGAACGCTTTGAATTGGTCTCCTAGGAAACCGATAGATTCTTTCCATCCTCTTGGAACTGCTTGTGCCCATGTATAATCTTGAGTTTTATGAGGGTAAAATTCTTCTATATCAGCTCTATAAATACCCATAGTACCCTCGGCTGTCAATGTCAAGTCTTTGGTCATTGATTGACCTTCACGTATGATAGTAAATGGTACTGTTTGTCCTTTATATTTTTTTGCCAAATCAATAGCTTCATCAAAAAAGTTAATTGGTGTGCCATTAATGGCAACTATTTTGTCTCCTTTTTCAATTCCAGCTTTAGCTCCAGGTCCATCCTCACTTTTCTTAAATAGACCAAATTTTTTCTTTCCTCTTAAGACATCACCTACTATAAATTCAGTTCGCGCATCAAATAAACGATAGGCTCTCATCTTGTAACTTCCAAATAAAGTACCGTACTTAGGATCGATAGGAACTTTTACAATTTGTCCTTGTCTGTCAACAGTTACAGATGCTAAATCATTTACAGCAACCTCTTTTATGATAGTACCTTTGCTGAATTTTGTGAAATCTTCATCTCCGTATTTTAATATCTTATCTCCCGTTCTGAAACCTACATCATATCCTAAAGAATCTACGAAAATCCCATACTTCACCTCTTCAGTTGGCAAATATTTTTCGCCATAAACAGCGAAAATCATGATGAAAAGCACAACTCCTAATATCAAGTTCACCGTCACTCCACCTATCATAATGATGAATCTTTGCCATGCTGGCTTCGATCGGAATTCCCATGGTTGCGGTTCTCCTTGCATCTGTTCTTTATCAAAACTCTCATCAATCATTCCCGAGATTTTCACATAACCACCTAGTGGCAGCCAGCCTATACCGTATTCGGTTTCGCCTATTTTCTTTTTGAACAGTTCAAATCCTGGATTAAAGAATAGATAGAATTTTTCAACGCGTGTTTTGAACCACTTCGCCGGAAAAAAGTGCCCACACTCATGAAGAATCACAAGAATAGATAAGCTTAAAATTAATTGAAGTACTTTTATTAATATTTCCATTGACAAGTTTTCTAAACTTTACTTTTCGTAAAGATGTGCAAAGGTATGAAATACATTGCATTCATAATTCCTATTTTTGCGAAATGGTGCTTTTCTTCACAAATTCTATTAAAAAAGATATCGCGACCTTCGAAAATGAAGAGATGCGACACATCCAAAACGCTCTGCGTAAAGCTACTGGTGACAATATTCACTTCACCGATGGTAATGGAACGTTCTATACAGGTGAAATCTTATCCGTAAAGAAGAAATCTATGGAAGTTAGGATTTTGTCTAAGAATGAAAAAGAGCCCATTTCTCCCTATCTTCATATTGCCGTTGCCCCTACTAAAAACATGGATAGGATAGAATGGTTTGTGGAAAAAGCCACAGAATTAGGAGTGAATGAAATTTCGTTTATCCAATGTAAACAAAGTGAAAGGAAGCATATAAAGCTTGATCGATTAAATCGAATTGCTATAGCGGCAATGAAGCAATCACTAAAGGCATATCAACCTAAGTTGAATAATTTAATTTCTTTTGAGGAATGGGTCGGGGCCCAAAGTTCTTCAAGCCTTTTAATAGCATGTTTGCAAGAGGATACATTATCATTTAAAGAGGCCTTTAAGGAGAGTGCTTCTACCTGCATCTGCATCGGTCCAGAAGGAGGCTTCAGAGAAGAGGAGATTAATTTAGCCTTAGGCAATGGTTTCAAAGCATTGAGCCTGGGTGATTTTCGATTGCGTACTGAGACAGCAGCATTAACCTCAGTGTCAAATTTCCGATTGCTGAATGAAGAGTAATTTTAGTACCTAAAGCATGATTAATTTTGCATCAATAGAACACCCATATTTAATAATTCCTGCTCATGAAAAGGTAGGGCAATAAGAGTTAAAGCTTTGGGGACACCTTTTTCATCCTTACCTATAGGAATTGCTAATGCTGGATATTTAGCCATTGCAGCATAACCAGCATCATAGTTGTTGATAGATAAAACAGCATCTACTTTTTCAACTTCCAACATTTCTTTAAAATGTTCTCTAGCAGTTTGTTGGAGGTCCTTTTTGATGGAATTCATTTCTATCATAGTAATGCTACAACTGTCAGTTTTAATCAGTAATTCCTGTCCATACGGAGCTCTAAGTTCAAGGTTTTCATTGTTGAAATCTATCACATCATTAACACCTGTGATTTGCACAGATCGAGGAGCATAATTAGAAAGATATTTTGGTAGGTCGTGTTTCATATCATAATGTAATACATCGACAAAACCTGGCATTCTTGTTTCTTTAGGTGTAAATTCAATCACCTTAGCACCTAATTCCTTAATCCAATCTACCTTCTTTCTATATTCAGGCGATAATTCTAAATATCTTTTATTCACGGCAAAGCTCAATAGAGAAAGGGATGCTCTCAGATTGTCGACATTATAATCCACTGGTTCAGGTGCTCTCAACGTTGCTGGATCTGTTTCGTCCTTCCCAGCCATAGCAGATAATAAAATAGCATTATCGCTCACATTCTTTGTCATTGGCCCAGGTGTGTCCAATGTGCTGCTAATTGGTACAATACCGCTTCTACTTAGAAGTCCTATTGTTGGTTTCAAGCCCACAATACCATTAAGAGAACTTGGGGATAAGATTGATCCTGATGTTTCAGTGCCTACAGCAGCCACAGCATAATTTGCTGCTACAGCAACACCACTTCCCGATGATGAGCCTCCTGTTTCAATAAGACCTCTTCCCTTGGGATTCAAGGTTTGTCCTCCAACCGCAGAATATCCAAGAGGACAACCGTTACAAAAAAAATAAGCCCATTCACTCAAGTTCACTTTTCCTAAAATAATCGCACCATTTTTTTTCAGGTTTTCTACTATCTTGGCATCTCTAGTGAAATTATTTGAAAGTGCAATAGCACCTGCAGTTGTAGGCATTGCTTCAGCTCCTATGTTGTCTTTTAAAAGAATGGGCATGCCATAAATTTTATGTGGGTTTCTTGGTTTGTTTGCATCGAGTTCTCTAGCTTGTTCCACGGCCTTAGAATTCAAAGAGATGATTGCGTGGAGCGAGGTTAAAGGATCTTTTTCGTGTTTTAGGATTCGATACAAATACCACTTTGTTAAAAGTTCGTATGTTAAGGTACCTTGAGCAACAGCACCTTGGATCTGATTAATGGAACGATCCAAAATCAAAGACTCTAGAGCCAAATAATTGGCTTCATCAAAATCCCCTAATGCCTTTTGGGCCCCAGCCCAAACATATTGCTTATTATTAAATGTAGAGCTAATCAACTTGAATTGTAAGCGCTTATTTTCATTTTCAGCATTTCTAAGGAGCATATCAGGCTCTGAAATCTGAACGATTTTGTTTTTTGTTGTAGAACAGGCGCATAAAACGAGCAGGCATAATAGAAGGATTCTCATAATAATCAATTGTACTGCTAAAATATAAAATCATTTCTCTTTATTTTGCGTTGTAATTAAAAACTTGGGTATGTTGAGAATTTTAGTTTTGATATTTCTTTTTACAAGTGCTTCATTGCAGGCACAGGAAGGTATGAAGTTGGCTTTGTTGAAGTACAATGGAGGTGATTATTATGCGAATCCTACGGCATTGCCGAATTTGGCAAAATTCTGTAATAAGGAGATCAATACACATTTAGAGGGAGATTATGAGACGGTAGAGGTGAGCTCTGCGGAAATATTCAATTATCCATTTCTGCATATGACAGGTCATGGGAATGTGATTTTTAATGATCAAGAAGCGGAGAATTTGAGAATTTATCTGATAGGAGGGGGCTTTTTACATATCGATGATAATTATGGGATGGATCCATATATTCGGGTTGCGATGAAGAAGGTTTTTCCAGAGTTAGAGTTTATAGAATTGCCATTCGAACATGAGATTTATCATCAAAAGTTTGATTTTAATAAGGGTGTCCCCAAAATTCATAAGCATGATGATAAGCCAGCTCAAGGTTTTGGTCTGATTTGGGAGGGGCGAGTGATATGTTTTTATTCTTATGAAAGTGATTTAGGCGATGGATGGGAAGATCCGGATGTTCATAAAGATCCGGCGGAAATTAGAGCAAAAGCATTACGAATGGGAGCGAATATTATTTCTTATGTTTTTAAAGAATCATAGATGGTAGTTAAAGAGGATGTGCAATCAACGGTATTTGCCAGCGCTGACAAGATTGATGAAGTTTATAATTTGCATCAAAGTGAGAAGCATGTTTTGCGACTTTCGACTATCAAACAACGAAAGGAACATCTTAAACGAATAAAGAGATATTTGCAAGATGAGCAGATGATTCAACAATTAAAACAAGCAATTTTTGATGACTTTAAAAAGCCTTTTGCAGAAACAGAATTGACGGAGATTGTTCCTACGATTGCCCATCTGAATGAGGTTTTAAAGAAATTAAAGTCATGGACAGAGCCGAAGAATCATTATATCCCGCTTGTGCATATTGGCCTTTCAGCAAAAACGATTTATGAACCGAAAGGAACTTCATTAATAATATCGCCTTGGAATTATCCATTTTATCTGGCAATCTATCCTTTGATTTATGCTATTGCAGCAGGTTGTACAGCCGTGATAAAGCCAAGCGAAATGACACCTCATACATCGGCTTTTATTGAAAAGTTGGTGAAAGCATGTTTACCTGCCAAACAGTATAGTGTGATACAAGGAGGTATTCCAGAGACAACACAATTACTTTCCAAAAAGTGGGATCATATATTTTTTACAGGTTCTCCAACTGTGGGTAAGATTGTAATGAGTGCTGCAAGTAAACATCTAACATCTGTCTCATTAGAGTTAGGAGGGAAGTCTCCTGCTATTATAGATGAGACTGTTCATATGAAATCAACGGTTGAAAAATTAGCATGGGGGAAGTTTATAAACGCAGGTCAAACATGCATTGCCCCTGATTATGTGTTGGTTCATGAAAGTAGGAAAGCAGAATTGATAACAAATTTACGATCTGTAATAAAGAAGATGTATGGTGAGGATGCTTCTGAGAGCGATTCATTCGCACGAATGATCAATGAAAAGAATACGAAAAAAGTGGGGGAGTATATTGGTGATGCAGTGCAAAATGGAGCGAAAGTGGAAATAGGCGGATCATATGATGTGGAATCTCGCTTTATAGAGCCTACCGTATTAAGTGGTGTGGATTTGGGAATGGCTGTGATGAAAGAAGAGATTTTTGGTCCAGTGTTACCTATCTTGACCTATAAGACTAAAGAAGAAGCTGTAGAAATAGTAAATGGATTAGATAAACCTTTAGCATTTTATCTATGTAGTAAGTCTAAAAAAAAGGAACGTTTTTATAGAGATAATACTACCGCAGGAGGTATGGTTGTGAATGAATTTATAATGGGAGCAGCAATTCCTAATGTTCCTTTTGGAGGAGTCAATAATAGTGGAATAGGAAAGGCATATGGCTTTCATGGAATTATAGAATTTACTAATGAAAAGCCATTAGTGAAACGGAACTTCATGACATTGAAGTTTTTATATCCTCCTTATAATGACACGAAAAGGAAGTTGTTGAAATGGATTAAGAAATTTGTGTAAGGAAGATTATTCTTTCTAGATGCAATCTTAAGTAAATCAGCTTAAGTGTTGCTTAGTTTTTTATATGTGTAATCAGACAGAATATTCCCATCATATTTCCATAGTAAACCATAGCGTCCACCAAACCAAATGTTTCCTTTTGCATCTTCAGTTATACAGAAGATGACTAATACCAATTTAACTCCATAATGTCGCATTTCTTTTTACTTAATCTTTCAA
>CAZSKA010000182.1:0-8296 GCA_964607315.1 uncultured Saprospiraceae bacterium
GCGGGTGGAGGGAGTCGAACCCCCACGCCTCGCGGCACTAGATCCTAAGTCTAGCATGTCTACCAATTCCATCACACCCGCATAGATTCTACAAAATAAGGTAAAATCTGAATAAAATTTCCGCTTTTGGAAAAGTGACGCAAAGATAGTATATAAATGTTGAATGCATGAAATTTTGAAAGAGAATAATTTTCAATTTATGCTTAGAATTATCACATTCGGTAGATCAAGAATGTAGTCTTTTTGGGTTTAAACCCAAAATAAGCATAAAAAAAGCCCGACACACACTATGCATCGGGCTATTTTCTTTAATTCAAAAAGGTTTTTTTATTCTTAAAGCTTACTGTAAGCTAAAATCATTTCCATAGAAGTGCATGAAGGAGAGAAAACCACTTTTGGTAGATTTTCTTTTTCTTTTATTAATGATTCATAAGTGTTTTTCAACTCTGGATTATCATCAATAGAAAAAAGAATCTCACAGTACTCTACTGCTTCCATGTCTCTGTAAATAAATTGAATTAAATCATTTTCAGTGTAGCTATGCTCCATATATTGATTTATTGCACTGCTGTGCGGATTAACATATACAGAGTAAACAGAAAGTAATTCAACAATATTGTCTACAGACTAAAAAAACTTGGTTTTGTTAGTTTACTTTGTGCCAAACTTGGGTTCTTCCAATCCATTGGACACCAATATATCCTAATACTTCTAATTTGTCACCTTTAGGAGTTACGCTGCACTTATATTCTTTACCACCTGCTGGATTTATGATTGTACCATAAGAATAGTAGTCTTTATAGGGTTTAAGACCAGTTACAATGTCAAGACCGATAAGAGATTTCCCATTCATATCTCCTGGGCATCCATCACAAGTAGTTGTAGTAGCTGCAGGTAATAATTTAATTATTTTGCCATAAATAAGGCCATCATCCTTTTTATAGATTTCCACATGAGACTTCGGTTCACCCGTTTCATCGTCAATTGTTTTCCATACACCTAAGATGTTATCTTGAGCAGTTGCAAATAAACCAAAAAGTAAAAGGGCCGGAAGTATTAATAATTTTTTCATAAAAGATTTGATTAAATTAAGGCAATATGCCCAAATATAAATTGTAAAAACATCTATTTCACTAAATGTAAAGCATAAAAATAGATTCAATTCCACATAATAATCGATTTTTACTAAGGAAAGTTTCGGTAAAGCCAACATTATGTTTATCTTACAATAATATAATTCAATTTATAAAATTGATTTATAGTGACTTAGACGAATAGGGGGAGGTAAAAATTAATGTGTCCATTATATACCAAAACTTTTTAAATGTATTTATTTGTTCGATTAAGTTGTATAGCTATTATTTCACTCATTATAGCTTCATGTTCAAATCAGGAGTCTGAATTGAATGAGCAATATATATATTTAGAGGAGCCACATTATTATGGAGATTCTTCTAGAATGTTCAAGATTCTAAAAATTCATGAAAAATTATTGAATAAGCAGCCTGACAACTTCATTTATTTAAGCAATGTGTTTCAAATGAATTGTTTGTTAGGTAAGTATGATAATAATGTTGAATTAATAAAAAGCTCCATGTTGATGGAGACAAGTAAGGTGAATCCAGAAATCTATACGAACTTTTATTTAGCGTTAAATGCATACAGGAGTGATACAACTTCAGTCTATATCCAATATTTGGAGAAATTAAATAATGAGGATTTGAGTCACGATCCACTTTTAGGGTATATAGCTGCAAGATGCAGTGAAAATACGAAATTAGCTGATAAATATTTCCCTGAAATGTTGGAACAAATAAGATTTATGCCAGAGAAGAATGCCATTCTTAGATTAATAGAAAGTAATAAATGTGATCGATTTCTAGAGTTATATAAAGGCGTTTGTCCAGTCTGCGAGATCTGTGAAATGAAACGTTACATCTAAAAAAAAAGAATTGTTAGTGATTTTAGTTAGAACTAAACGAAAAATAGATCAAATACAATTCTGAAAGGTATATATTTACACTGCAAATTATAATAATCGATGCGTAAAATAATTCTTTTTGACGACGAAGGAAGGGACAAATTATTGCCTTTAGTATACACAAAGCCAACATGTGAGCTTCGTTGTGGCATTCTAACAATAAGAGAAAAGTGGGAAATATATCTAAATGCATCTTCCTCTTATATCACTCAGGAATATTTAATTGACAAATATCCTATTGATATTTCAAATGATAATTTATTGATAAACGGAACTCTGCTTCCAAACCCCAAAATAGCAAAGTTAATTATAGGCTTAAATCAAAATGAGGCAATTCTAAGTAATGGTGAGCTTATAGCAGCAAGATTGAATGAAAAGCAGTTTAATTTATTGAATAGTGAAGAGCCAATTAATGAGATTAATGGCATGGAAATAGGGAGAAATGACGGTTATGTTAAAATAAACAATCTATGGGATATCTTTCAATTTAATGGAGAGGAGATAAAATCAGATTTCGATTTACTAACTAAGAACAGGCCGTCTCAAGAATTGTCTGATTCAAATAGGGTAATAGGGAATCATCAAATATTTTTAGAAGAAGGAGCGAAAGTAGAGTGTAGTATATTGAACACGACTGGAGGGCCAATATACATAGGAAAGGATGCGGAAGTAATGGAGGGCAGCATTATAAGAGGGCCCTTTGCATTATGTGAAAATGGTGTTGTAAAAATGGGAGCTAAGATATATGGAGATACAACCTTAGGACCATATTGCAAGGCAGGAGGCGAGTTAAATAATGTTGTAATGTCTGGATATTCGTCGAAAGGTCATGATGGATTTTTAGGAAATTCTGTAGTTGGAGAATGGTGTAATTTTGGAGCTGACTCTAATAATTCAAATTTAAAGAATAATTATGCTGAAGTCAAGTTATGGGATTATCAAGAAAATAGATTTCAGAGTACAGGCTTACAGTTTTGTGGTTTGATAATGGGAGATCATTCGAAGTGTGGAATAAATACGATGTTTAATACAGGAACTGTAATAGGAGTAAATTGTAATATATACGGAGCTGGATTCCCAAGAAATTTTGTACCATCTTTTTCATGGGGTGGAAGTGGCGGATATAAATTATATCAATTTGATAAGGCGATAGAAACAGCAACAAAGGTAATGGCTAGAAGGGGAAAAGAAATGGATGAAGAAGAGAGAGGGATATTGGAATATGTTTTTAAAATCACAGAAGAAAATAGGGGAAATATCAAGTAAGGTTCACTATATGTGAGGAAGGGTGAAACTGAGATAGTTTACATGAAAGTCCTTCAGATTAGGAATACTTATGATGTAAGATGTGATTTTGGGATGAGGTAATAATATTATTAGGTGTAATTGAGGTGAGAAATTGGTTTTTTTTTGGAGGAGTGAGAGGTTAGTGTGTTTTTAATCAATTCATATACTACGTAATTCTGAAACCCTGCACCCACAGCACTCCCCACCCATTCCAACCCGCGCAAAAATCCCCATCGAACACCTTTCTTCCAACTTTCCTCTACCTCATACTTTTTATTCCGCTGACCCTTAATCTCTGAACCTCTCTCCATACTCTCTATGTATTGCCCAAATTCCTCCCTACTCTCAAAATAATATCTTCCATATCGCTCCTGTACTAATCCACCGCATCTCTCCCTTTCTCCATTAACCCACTTCGCATAAACACTGTGAAAAATTCGTATCTGCTCACTTACTATTCTCCAAGGCTCTTCCCAATAATCATTCCGAGCAACTCTTCCTTTCTTCTCACATTTTTTAATATATTTTTTCCTCAAAACTCCTTTTCCTCTAACCCTCATTAATATCTGATATCCCTCACTTGAAAAATACATCTTATGTATTTCTATATATCCGCCCAAATACCTCTTGAACAACTTTCGGAATACTTCTATCTCTTCCTCATTCTCAAAATAACAATTTCGAGCCGTCGCCTTGCTCTCTATTAAATAATATCCTCCTGCTTGAATTTTAAAAATCTTTCTCATTGGTTTCTTTCTTTATTAGTGTAACCAACACCCCTTTTCGTTCCAAATTTTTCCATATATTTTCTAAAAAAATAAACCAACTCACTTAACTCTCTATTAATGAAGAATTTAAACTCCACATTTACTTCCATCCTTCTAGACATATTCCCGTATTTTTCGTCACTTTGTCATGTATTAATATTTTCAACTGACATATTTTTCGAAAAACTTATAAATTCAATTGACTTCTTCCTCACTTGAATGTCAACTTTACTTATATTTCAGATTGGTAGCATTTTTGTTCTATCTCTTTTGTAGAAAAAGATCCAGTATGAGAACTTTTTATACCTTTTAAATTTTGTAATGTTGGAAACAAAAGCAAATTTCAACTAGGTGGAGTCCATCTTATTAAATATTGGAATAGCTTTAGCTACTTCGATTTTTTATAAGGAAGAAATCACGTATTTTATGAAGAATTTATTCAGCAATTTCGAAATTAAATGGTATTATATCTAGTTTTACTTAAATCATTAGCACTTAAATCGATAAATTTCTTTTAATGACTTACGATAATTTTACGATAAAATCCCAAGAAACAATACTAAAAGCTCAGCAAATAGCGGGAGCTCTTGACCAACAAGTTGTAGATACTGTTCACCTCGTTAGAGCAATTTCTGAAATTGATGATAAACTATTCGATTTTCTCTTTAAGAAAATTGAGGTTGATCCGGCTACTTTGATTTCACGCATAAATAATGAAATCATCAAGCTTCCGAAAGTTGAAGGTCAAGCAAAACAATTTCTAAGTAATGATTCCAATGCAGCTTTGGCAAAGGCTAAAAAATTGATGAAAACCTTTGGAGATGAATACATCTCTCTTGAACTCGTCCTTCTAGGTATAATAAGAGGAAATGATAAAGCAGCAACTATCATAAAAGAATTAGGTGGGAGAGAAGCAAGCCTTAAAGATGCCATTAAAGAGCTTCGTAAAGGTAGAAAAGTAGATAGTCAAAGCTCCGATAACGAATATAATGCCCTTTCAAAATATGCTGTAAATCTCAATGAAAGAGCTGAATCAGGAAAGCTTGATCCTATCGTCGGTAGAGATGAAGAAATTAGAAGAATACTGCACATTCTCTCTAGAAGAAAGAAAAATAATCCAATATTAATTGGTGAAGCTGGTGTAGGTAAAACTGCAATTGTTGAAGGTATCGCATGGAGAATAGTGAAAAAAGATGTTCCTGAAAATCTACGCTCTAAACAAATTTTCGTTTTAGATATGGCTTCTTTAGTTGCTGGCGCAAAATATAAAGGCGAATTTGAAGAACGTCTAAAAGCTGTTATTAAAGAAGTTCATAACGCTGATGGCGAAGTAATCCTTTTCATTGATGAAATACACACTCTCATTGGAACAGGAGGTGGAAATGGAGCAATGGATGCTGCTAATATATTAAAACCCGCACTTGCAAGAGGTGAATTAAGAACTATTGGTGCCACAACTCTAGACGAATATCAAAAATACTTTGAAAAAGATAAAGCTCTTGTTCGTAGATTCCAAACTGTATATATCGACGAACCAAGCGTAGAAGATACAATCTCCATTTTGAGAGGAATCCAAGATAAATATGAGGTTTATCACAAAATGGAAATTCTAGATGAAGCCTTAATTGCAGCAGCTGAACTCTCTCATAGGTACGTAACAGAGAGAAAATTACCAGACAAAGCTATCGATCTTATTGATGAAGCTGCAGCAAAATTACGCCTTGAACTCGACTCTGTTCCTGAAGAAATTGATGAAATGCAACGTAAAGTTCGTCAGTTAGAAATTGAAAAAGAAGCGATAAAACGCGAAGGAACTAAAAAGAAATTAGACTCTATTTCCCTACAAATTGCGAATGCTAAAGAAAAACTCGATTCTATTGTAGCTGCTTGGAAAAGTGAAAAGGAAATTGTAGATGAGATGCAAAAGATTAAGGAGAGTATCGAAAATCTAGAGCATGAAGCGGATAAAGCAGAACGTGAAAGTGATTACGAAAAAGTAGCTAAAATTCGATATGGTGATCTTAAAGAAGCAGAATTGGCTTACGCCCAAAAAGAAAAAGAATTAGAAAATCTCCCTGAAGAAACTCGATTCACAAATGAAGAAGTAACAGCTAATGACATTGCTGAAGTAATTTCTAAATGGACAGGGATTCCTCTCCAAAAAATGATGAAGAGTGAACGTGAAAGATTACTTAAACTTGAGGAAGAAATAGGGAATAGATTAATTGGTCAACATGAAGCAGTCGTTGCTGTTGCTGATGCTGTACGTCGTTCTCGAGCAGGCTTGCAAGATTCCAAAAAACCTATCGGGTCATTTATTTTCTTAGGTCCTACAGGGGTTGGTAAAACTGAATTAGCAAAAGCTCTGGCAGAAGTGCTATTCGATGACGAAAAAGCAATTACTCGTATTGACATGAGTGAATATCAGGAGAAACACTCCGTTTCAAGATTAGTAGGAGCGCCTCCAGGATATGTTGGTTACGATGAAGGGGGACAGTTAACGGAAGCCGTAAGAAGAAGACCTTATTCAATTGTTCTTTTGGACGAAATTGAAAAGGCGCACCCGGATACATTTAATATTTTACTCCAAGTTTTGGATGATGGTAGACTAACCGATAATAAAGGACGTGAAGCAAACTTCAAAAACACTATTATCATTATGACTTCCAATATGGGAGCTGAAACTATATTGGAGAATTTTGAAGATTTAGAAGCATTAGGTGAAAAGCATAGAGCTGATATAATAGAAACAACCAAAGTTGAAGTTTTCGATGTCTTAAAAGATAGTTTAAGACCTGAGTTCTTGAACAGGATTGATGATAAAATCATGTTCATGCCACTTACCAAAGAAGAAATCAAGAAAATTGCTGGACTTCTTCTTAAAAAAGTACATAAAAACTTAGCAAAACAAGATCTCAAAATGGAAGTTAGTGATAAGGCAATGGATCTTATCGCTGATCTTGGTTATGATCCACAGTTTGGAGCAAGACCGCTAAAAAGAGTAATAGAAAAAGAACTTGTTAATGAACTTGCTAAACAAGTTTTACTTGGAGAATTTGTTGCAGATGAAACCATCTACATAGGAACAGATGCAAAAGGTTTTACTTTTAGCGAAACAAAAAGCAAAGACGCTGAACCAAAAGCTAAACGCGCAAAAAAGCAGGAGAAGAAAAGACAAAAATTAGTCGATGATGTGCTTAAAGCTTCTAAAGATCTTGATGATGCGGTAGAAGACATCAAAAAGGATTCTAAGAAAAAAGGTGACGATGATGGACCTAAAACAAAAAAAGAGTAACATCTCTTAAACTTAAATTTAATATATAGCTCATTTCTTATTTTAGAGATGAGCTATTTTTATTATTTTTAATACTGATTTTTGAAAAACCACCATCTAAAAAACATTATTCAAACTATGAAAAATTTATTGAAAATTAAATTTACTCTTGGCTTTGTTGTTATAATCATTATTCTACTATCTAGTTGTTGTGATGATAACGTGCTCTGTGATGATCCTACAAATATAGATTGTCCTAATTACGATCCATGTTTTGAAGTAAAAGATTCACCAATTGCTGCTTTTGGTGCAGGATTTATTTATGAAATTGAAGAAGCGGGAAATTCAAGCTTTTATCCTGATTCCATTATTTATTTTGACGGTGATACAATCCCTGGCACAACAACTTTTTATTCATTAAACAATGTTAATGAATTTGACAGTATTTATTGGCAATTAGGAGATGATCCAAGAATCTTTACTGAAAGTGAAGTTTATTTGGAATTTGATCAGATATTTAATAATGTTCCTATAAATGTTAGTTATACTATTGTAAAATATAGTGATTGTTTTGAAGGAGGAAGGTATGAAGAAACGATAAATAGAACTGTAGTCCCTGCTGTTGGTTCAAATATTAATTCTAAAATATACTTTAATAGCAAATACGAAGGCGTTTTTTCAGAAGCTCCCAATGATTCTGTCACTATTGAAGTGGATTTCGAATACCAAAGAATTTTAAATTTTCCCAAAGAAGGATTCATGGAAAATACATTCAGATTTCGAAATGATTACGATGAAATCTATTTTTCTGCCGCAAAAGGCCTTATTCTTTGGTTGGGCCATCTTAAAATTCATGAAGAAGATAGAAGGAAAATTACTATAAACTATAAAATCAGTTATGATTTTGGAGAAACAATAGAATGGCATACTTTTCATGGAACAAGAGTAGACTAAAATCACTTTATTTTAAATTTTAATATATAGCTC
>CAZSKA010000183.1:0-8150 GCA_964607315.1 uncultured Saprospiraceae bacterium
GACCGATATAAATTTGGATATGTTCACGGGATTATAATTTGCAAAGTTAGTCATCGATTCGTTGACTAGCTTTTTTTTTGCCCTATACTAAGAGAATCACTTACTCTAAGTCCGATGATTTCTAACTAATCTATTCTTAAGTCCTCTATTTCAAAACTTGGATAAGATGATTTATCAAACTTTACGACTTTAGTTATATGATCGATAAGATCAAGCTCTATAATATCTATATTAACGCGACTAGCATCTTTATTAAAGATTTTCACATAAACTGGCATTTGATCTGTTTGATCCAACCCTACTCTAATCTTGCTTAATTCAGAATATCGATCTGTAGGTTTAAATTCTATTAGAATCAACCTATTTCCCTCTACTTTTTCTTCGCCCACTATTGCATATTCAAATTCTCCAGAATCATACTTCTGCATTAATGAAATAGGATTATACAAATCAGTCATTTCCGGATCTAATGGATCGTTTATTTGAACATTACTAGATTCTTTATCCACTAAATAAAATCCTTCCTCGGTACTTATTACATCAGTTTCGCCTAAAGTAATAATATACTTATCATTTTGCTGAACTAGAACACCATTCTGGACGTCTTCTTCTTGTTCAAAATAATCTAACCCAAAAGTAAATTTCGCAGAAATCTCTTTAGATGAACTAATCTGTTCACTAACAGCTTTTAATAACTTTTCAGCCTCTGGATCATATATTTTTTGGGCTTTAAGCCCAAAAACAAAAGAAACAAGAATAAAACATAAAATAAATCTCATTATATATCTATTAAAAATGAAAATTAGCATTCCTACACACAAAAGACGAAATCAAATGATTTATTATTTTAAAAACTTGTTAAATATGTCACAACACCCAAGTTAATCGTTTAAATCATTACATTCTAATATAATACTAGTTATACCGACTTCTGCTATTATTAGGCATTAAAAAAGCCGTACACAAAAGTGAACGGCTCTAAAATAATTGAATATTCAATTTTTACTTACCAGCATTATATCTAGCATTTACTTCATCCCAATTTATTACATTGAAAAAAGCTGAAACATAATCTGGACGTTTATTTTGATACTTTAAGTAATATGCGTGTTCCCATACATCTAATCCAAGGATTGGCGTTCCTCCACAGCCTATATTTGGCATTAATGGATTATCTTGATTAGGTGTAGAACAAACTTCTACTTTTCCTCCTTTGTGCACACATAACCATGCCCAACCAGATCCAAATCTAGTCTTTGCAGCAGCAGAAAATTTTTCTTTAAATTCATCATAAGAACCAAATGCATCATTTATTGCATCTGCAATTGGACCATTAGGCGCTCCTCCACCATTTGGAGACATTACTTTCCAAAATAAACTGTGGTTGTAATATCCTCCACCATTATTTCTAACAGCTCCATTAGACATATCAAGTGAAGTCAAAATATCAACTATACTCTTGTCAGCTAGGTCAGTTCCATCTATAGCAGCATTTAACTTTTTAGTATATCCTGCATGATGCTTTCCATGGTGAATATTCATAGTTTGTACATCGATGTTAGGTTCCAAAGCATCGTGAGCATAAGGTAAGTCAGGTAATTCGAAAGCCATTTTAATATTTTTATCCCTTATTAGGGTCGTTAACAAATTATTCAGTAAATGTAAGACAATTTATACAATCTATTGTTTAAGAACAGACGATCATTTAATTACCTTTTACCTTCTACTTTTCTCTTTTAATTTAGGTGGAGTTTGAGTTTTAAGCTCTTCTCCCATTTGATTAGCTGCTGCGAAAGATGTGACCATTTGAGATAACATATCACTTGCCGCAGATGGTGAGTTTGGTAGTAATATCAAATTACTCTTATTTGTTTCTCCCATTGCTTGTAATGTATCATAATGTTGCGTAATTACGATTAAAGCACTTGCCTCTTGTGAATTAATACCTACTTGATTTAACACCTCTACAGAATCCTCAAGCCCTTTTGCAATTTCACGTCTCTGATCCGCAGTACCTTGTCCCTGTAACCTTTTACTCTCCGCTTCTGCTTTAGCTTTTGCAACAATTCTAATTCTCTCTGCCTCTCCTTCATATTCAGCTGCAATTTTTTCTCTCTCTGATGCATTAATTCTATTCATTGCATCCTTCACTGCTGAATCTGGATCTATATCAGTTACAAGAGCTTTTATAATTCCATAACCATATGTATTCATCGCTCCTTCTAGTTCCCGCTTTATTGCTATTGCAATATCATCTTTTCTTAAGAATACATCATCTAATTTTAGTTTAGGCACCTCTGCTCTTACAGTATCAAAAACATAAGATGTAATCTGAGCATCTGGTGCTTCTAATTTGTAAAACGCTTCATAGATATGTTCTTTCAAAATTACGAACTGAACAGACACTTTCATTTTAACAAAAACATCATCCTTTGTTTTAGTTTCAACATTTACATCTAGTTGATTAATCTTCATTGATAATTTTCCCGCAATTTTATCTACCATAGGAATTTTCACATGTAATCCAGGGTTACGAATACTGTTAAACTTACCAAATCGTTCAATAACTGCAGCAGTCTGCTGTTTCACTGTAAAGAATGAAGAAAATAAAAGGATAACTCCTAGAAACACCAAGAATCCTAAAACGGGCAAAAAAAGTTCCATAATATTAAGTTTAAGTTTATAAATACAATATATACAATTTTAATTATAAATGGTGAGTTCCATTTTAATTTATTATTAAGATAAACGTATACTTTAATTCGACTAATACAAATTTAACTTTATAATGTCCCAATAGATTTTGTCAATTAATCTTTCTAATACGAGATGAAAAACGTAGGCATAACAGAGTTGCGACCAAGCTTTTCAGGAAGAAATGGAGAACTTAATTAAAAAGATATGAGACTTACAGAGTTAAATTTGTATAAAACATTTAACCTGTTCAATTTATTGAATTCTATTCTGGAGGAAAAGATGAATTACGTGTAAAATTTAACATCAATATATCTAAACTCTAATTAAAATAGGCAAAGATAGAATTAACACACCTACACAAAGTCTAGAAAGAAAGGAAAGGTTTTGAAAATGTTAATGGTAGTAGAGGAAGAAAATTCAGAGACTTATAGTTTAATGAAAGATATAATAATTAAAGTAAAACAACATTCATTGCAGAAGCTAACACGATAATTCAAAAGGTGTACTTAAAACATAGTGTTGCTGCAATTTAGTTTTATGCATGTGCAATATCTTATAACATAGATTAAGCTAATATTCAGATTAAAGAAGACACTTTCAATTTGGTGCAAAAAAAAAAGCCGAAAGATTTCTCTTTCGGCTTTATCATATTATTATGTCAATTAATAACCACTGTTTTTATTACCACTATAGCTAGAACCTTTAGGGCTGCTAGAAGAACGGTTATATCCACTTCCTGCATCTGGACCTGCTGGTCTAGTCATATCAAAATCTCCAGCTTCACATACCTTAAATTCAACTCTTCTGTTCATAAACTGCTGAGAAGAAACTTCTCCGCCACCGCTATTAGGTACATTCTTGATTAGAGGATCTTCCTCACCACCAAACATTAATTTAAGTCTATCTCTAGAAATACCATAGTTCTGTACTATATAATCAACAGAAGCTTTAGCTCTATTGTAAGAAAGAACTTGGTTGTAATCGTTACTATTTCTAGAATCAGTGTGACCTTCAACAGTTACACAAAGATCTGGACATTTTTCTAAAACTTGAGCAACATGGTGTAATTGACCATAGTACTCAGGCTTAATGTAATATTTATTTAAATCGAAGTGAATCATTGGTAAGAACCAATCTCCACATCCTGTTCTAACTAATGTAGATTGTAAAGCACCTACTTTAGAATCTACGATTGTGTTTACATCTGACTCTTTTAAGTAGTCAGGCTCTGGTATAGCTGCAACACCTTGATTATCCACTGTGTATCCAGGAGGAGAATAAGGCTCTTTATCTTTACAATCTGCTAATCCGTCACCATCAGAATCCAAAGTAATACCTCTAGTATCAACTGGACATCCAGCTTCAGTTCCTAATTCTTGGTCTAACATATCAACAACACCATCCGCATCATCATCAGATAAATCAAGAACTGGTCTTTGCTTTAATTGAGCAATATCATTAAATGCTTGATCAATTGGATTTAACCAATATAATGGTTCAGTAACTTTATTAAAACTACCTAGATTAAAACCAAATCTAACATTAGTGTAATGAGCATTATCACTGTCGTTTGTTTGATCTAGAACAGTTCTGTATTCGTGACCATCCCACTTATCAAAATCTTGTGCCCATAACTGGTGCTCAAGTGTGATATTAAATCTTTTATTGATTTTTCTTGAAACTGCTACTGAACCAACAAATGAAGGGAAAATTAGTCCATCATCAAATAAACCACCAACATTTCTGTCGTTTTCAGCTTCGCTTTCTAAACTACCATCTAAAAGACCTCTAATTTCTTGTCTTTTAGCTCTATTATTTTCGTCGTTAGCAAAATCACGAGAAAAATTGTAAGGTGTATTAGCACCAGAAAAATAATCCATTCTAACACTTGTACTAGTTAAACCTAATCCAATACCAGCATAGAAATTCCATTTGTTTCTTGGCTTGTGGAAAAGTAAGTTTCCAATATTAGTGATAATCTCAACAGATCCTTGAACATTATTTGCTCTAAAGTTTCTGAATAAAATATCATTATTATTATATCCAGGAAAAGTAAGATTTGTATTATCTCTTTTAAGTACTGCTATAGTTGTTGGTCTACCATCTAAACCTCTAGCAGATGAATATTGTAATCCAACTCTATAAGAAAATACATAATTAATTGCTCTTCTGAAATGCACACCGATTCCAAATCCTGAAGGTAAGTCCGAAGGAACATCTCCATTGATATGAAAGTGTCCAACATGAACACCTAATTCGGTTGCGTGTCTTGGTCTTGAGGAGTAATCATATTGACCCATTCTCCATTTTTTATTTTGGTCTGGATCAAGTGTCATTTCATCTGACACATTAGCTTTTGACCAGGTATCATCTTGTGAGTAACCTGTAAGTCCGATTAGAGTTACTAGTCCTAATACTAGTAATATCCGATTTAACATAGGGAAAAATTTAATTGACATAAAATTTAAAATTGCTACAAAGATAGTACTTTTATTATATTATAAGTAACACTATCAAACAAAAAAGTTAAAAATTTAACAGTTATTTTTAATTACTACTGTGTTATTGAATTTAAAAGGGACCGTTTCGAAATATTTAATCCTGAAGAATCTTGCTTATAAAGTTCTGATATATAGTTATATATAACATTGGACACATCACTGAATATAGCATCATCCGTTAACTCCACATCATTTTGCATTAAATATGCAAAAACCCTTGCCATTCCGCAATTTGCGACAAAATCTGGTATTAAAGTTAACTTCTGGTCAATTTTTACTGCTGTCTCTCCAAAAAACACCTTATCATCCACAAAAGGAACATTCGCTCCGCATGATATTAATTCAAGTCCTTTTTCAGATAATCTATCAAGTTGTTCAATACTTACTATCTTTGAAGCAGCACCTGGAATAAAAATGTCACATCCTAAATCCCATATTTTTTCATTACCTTCTGCAAAAGAAATCATTCCTTTAGCATTCAGCTTATTATTTTCTTTTTGCAAAAAAAACGTCTCCACTTCCTCTAAACTAAATCCTTCTTCATTAATAATTGCTCCTGCAATATCAATAATCCCAACAATCTTTGCTCCTAATCGAGCCAAATAAAATCCAGCAGCAGAAGCCACATTTCCCCAACCTTGTATAATTACTTTTTTACCAGTCAAATCCGTATTCTTAAAAATACTATAAAAATGCTTGACAGATTCAGCAACACCGTATCCCGTTATCATATCAGCAACAGCATATTTCTTATTTGATACTGGTACATATGTATTATCTTCTAGTATTTTTGCACATCCATATCTTAATTGTCCAAGTAAATTAATTCTTTCTCCTTCTGAACTCTTCAAATGCCCATTTACAATACCTTCTTGAGGATGCCATAATCCTAAATCTTCTGTGATTGGAATAACATCTTTTAATTCATCTACATTTAAGTCACCTCCTGTTCCATAGTAACTCTTTAAAATAGGAATAACTGTTTTATACCATCTTTTTAAAACATCATCCCTTCTAGGATCATTCGGATCAAAATCTATTCCAGATTTCGCTCCACCTATTGGAGGTCCGCACACAGAAAATTTAATCTCCATTACCTTTGCTAATGAAACAACCTCTTCCTTTGTTAAACCCTTTCGCATCCTTGTTCCACCTCCCGCAGCTCCGTTCTTTAATGAATTAATAACTATCCATCCTCTCGCTTCTGATTCTGAATCGTTCCATTCAAATAAAACCTCTGGCGGTTTCGATTTATATTTATTTAATGCGTCGCGTAAATCTATCATATAGTAAAAATATTTAAAGTATATTTAATTTATTTTCAATGTTTTTTATATTTGTAAAAAATATAATGTGTTATGCTCGAAAATTGGCTAAAAAAAGTATCAAGCTCTATAACTGACGAATTATCTAATCTTCCGGCTGAATCTATTGGTCAATCCATTAAGATACATAAAAGTCTTTTTCCTCATCTAGATGATTGCCAAGTTGTAATCTTCAGTGATAATTCCACTGACATGGATTTCATCCGAACGCAATTTTACAACATGTATCATCATTTTGATAATTTATTCTTTGCTGATTTGGGTGAAATTAGAAATTCTGACACAAACTTCCTAATAAATCTCTTTAACGAACTAATAGAAAGCAATTTAATTCCCATTATATTAACAAACAACCAAGATATTGTGCATACCTTCCATTATGCATTGAATAGTTTCAACTCAGAATTTAATTCTTTGCACATTGGCAAACATACAGCCCCTTACTCAGCAGATGATTATGCAAACTGTAAAAATGTATATTCTGTTGGAATTCAAGGTCACCTTAATCCACCTTCTAAAATAAACAATAAATACACCTTAAGATTAGGTGATATTAAAGGATGTATAGAAGAAGTGGAGCCTGTTACAAGAAATGCTGATACGATTCATTTTAACATAAATAGTATTAGACATTCTGAAATTCCAGGACAAATTTCAGCTTCGCCTAGTGGGCTAGACAATCAAGAATTTACACAACTCTTCAGATACTTTGGATACAACGACATTCTTAAAGCGATATTCATAACAGGTTATAATTCGGAATACGACTTTAATCGAATTACAGCACAACTTATTTCACAAGGTTTATGGTACTACATTGATGCAAAAGATAACTGTCTAAAGGAAAATATCAACAATAATGAAGCCTATAATGAATTCGTTGTGGACATCGAAGGACTTGAAACTCCACTATCTTTCATTAAAGCTAAAAAATCAGGTAGATGGTGGCTAAAGTCTCATCACGATAAGAACATATTGATTCCTTGTAGTTACAGAGATTACGAAATGGCTTGTAACAATGAAATCCCGAATCGACTTATGGAAACTCTATAGGTGTTTTAGCAGTTGCTCCATTTTCATGCCTCTACTACCTTTGAGTAGTACTGTTTTCCCTTTCCATGATTCTACATCGATAGCTTCTAAAAATGCAGATATTGAAGGAAATACTGTTTTTGATTTTATATGCATAAAAGAAGAGCCCAAAAGGAAATATGTAACTCCATTTTGCTTTAACAAAGCATCTAATTTACTGTGTTCATCCTGTGAATACTCACCTAGCTCTAGCATTTCCCCTAATATAAAAATGAGGTCTCTATCTTTTAATGCTAGTACATATTGTATAGCAGCTTCCATGCTATTCGGATTAGAGTTATAGGCATCTAGATAGACATTGTTTCGTTCTGTCTTCTTCCACTGCGATCGATTATCTGGTGCTCTAAAACTATTTATCGCCTTCTTAATATTTTTTGGGTCAAGCCCAAAATGAAATGCTACAGCTATGGCACATTGCATATTCTGAACATTATGTGCTCCGCCAAGGTCTAAGGTAGTCTCTTCACCATCAATTTCACAAATTATTTTGGGCTTAAAGCCCAAAAGTTTAAAAGAAATCGCTTTTAAATTTTCC
>CAZSKA010000184.1:0-7960 GCA_964607315.1 uncultured Saprospiraceae bacterium
AGACTTACGGATTTAGAATCAAACGATGAGTTTGTAAGTATAGGAAGTTTAGAACAGATTAATGAAAGGATTATAAGAGAATACGGGTTTTCATTAACAATCTTTAGACAAGATGATGTAAGTGATAATCCAGATGCTAATCCTGGTGCAGGTACATTTGTTGGGGCAACAATAGAATACGATGATCCTAATGGTCCATCTTGGTTAGGTTTTACACCTCCAAGTGGTATTTTCCAAGGAATTCCTCCTTTCTATAGAGCTTTTTACAGTTATCTAGATACTGATGATGCTGCTATTTTTGACCCTTCTGGAGAATTTTCAGACGGTGGTGGAACCAATATGGTACCACTTAAATTAGCAAATTTCACAACTCCTATAATTACTCCAGCATTAAGACAAAATCAAGGACTGGCAGGTACAGTACAAGCAACGAGATTGTCTATGGCTGATCTTAATAATGTGGATTTAGTATTCACATCTGATAGATCTAAGTGGAGTAAGTGTATTGTAGTGGAAACAGCACATAGAGATTTCTTTGATCTAGGATATGAAGCGCAAGGTGAAGCTGTTCAATTAGAAATAAAAGATCAACCTTCATTAGCATTAAATGCAGATGGTGATGGTAATCCAACTTCAGCTAATGATGGAACAGTAGGATTTGGTTATTTCCCAGGTTATGCAATTGATGTAGAAACTGGTCAAAGACTGAATATTTTCTACGGAGAAAATTCTGTGTACGGAGACCCTAATATTGATGATACTCCTACAATTGGTAGAGATATGGCATGGAATCCAAATTCACAGCTAATTATTCCTACTCCTCAAGGTAGACCTCCAGGGATTTATGATGCTTTTACAGGTGCTCAACATACAATTTATGTTACTAGAACAGAGTATGATGAATGCGCATCTTTAGTAGAATTATTTGAGGTAGACGCATTAATAACAAGAGTATTAAGAGGATTAGCTACCATTACTTGGACAGGTATTCCTATGCCAACACAAGATTTATTGTCTTACGGTGATGGAGTAATTCCAAATGATGCAACAGTTAGATTAAGAGTAGATAATACGTTCGGAAGAGCATTAGCTGATGATGAAGGTAGATTTGAACCTACAGGTGATAGTCCAGTTTACGAATTTGAACTTAATGGAAAGCAAGCAATACCCGTTGATGGAACTACTATTGATGAAGCTCTTGATAATGTAGGTGTTGTACCTAATCCATATTATGCAGTTTCTTCGTATGAAATTCAGCAAAATGATACCAGAGTTCTGATTACAAATGTACCAGCTAAATCGACGATAACAATCTATTCTTTTGATGGAAGATTTATAACTCAATTTAGAAGAGATGCAATTCGTAATCCAGTTAATCGACCAACAGCAAGTGTGAACTTCTCTCAAGAAGGACCAAATGTTGTTTGGGACTTGACAAATAATGCCGGTATTCCTGTATCAAGCGGAGTGTATATTTTCACTATAGTAGATGAAGAGACAGGTGCTCAGAAATCAATTAAGTGGTTCGGAATCAATCGTAAATTTGATCCGAGTGGTCTATAATTTCAATTAATCTTGAATAAAATGAAAATGATAAATAAAATATTATTAATAGTATTGATCGTTTTACCAACACTTACTTGGGCTGGTAATCCTGATCGACAAGGAGAAGCGGGAGCTTATGAGCTTCTTTTAAGTCCTTGGGCAAGAACAGCTGGATGGAACTTGATGAATACTGCAAATGTAAGTGGTATAGAAGCAATGAGAGTTAATCCTGCTGGGTTGCATTTTGAAGGTAAAACTCAATTCGCAGTTGGTCATATGAGACTATTTGAAGGTGCAGGAATTTCTATGAATGCAGCTGGTCTAGGTTTCAAAGTTGGCAAAAATGGTACTGTAGGTGTGAATATCGCAGCTATGGATTTTGGCGATATTGCTATTCGTACAGAAAATCAACCCGAAGGTACAGGTGGTACATTTTCACCTAGTTTTGTACAAACAGGTGTTGGTTACAGTCATAGTTATGAAGACAAAATCTTTGTTGGAGTACTAATAAGAGGTGTTTCGGAAACGGTTATTGATGTATCTGCTTTTGGATTAGCATTAGATGCTGGTGTACAATATGTAGGTGGTCAAGATGATAGAGTAAGATTAGGGATTTCTGTAAGAAATGTTGGTCCTGCTTTGACTTACCGTGGAGAAGGTTTATCTCAAGAACTTGAGTTGAACATTCCTCAAACAAATGAGGTTTTCCTTACTGGTTTTGTTAGAGCTGCAAAGTTTGAGTTACCTACTCTCCTAAATTTAGGTGTGTCTTACGACTTTTTATTTGCAGGAGGTAGAGATTATCTTCGTACAGTAGCAAACTTTACTTCTAACGCTTTCTCAAGAGATAATCTTGGAATAGCTGCAGAATATTCTTTCAAAGATATTTTACAGTTTAGAGCAGGATATAGAATTGCTGTAGGTGCTGTAGAGCTTGGACAAGATGATATTTATACTGGTTTAAGCGCTGGTTTTTCTGCTAGCTTTAAAACAAATAAGAAAGGTAATAATCGTATAGCTATTGATTATGCATATAGATCAACTCAGTTCTTCCAAGGAACACATAATGTTGGTGTGAGATATGACATAAGAGCTAAAACGCCTAGCTAGAATAATAAAAAAAGATTTTTACTAAAAGTGGTTTATTGCTTCTGCAGTAAACCACTTTTACTTTTTACTAGAGAGTATATTCTCCTATTTAAGCATGAGTATTTATTCCAAATTATGCTGAATAGGAATTACATTTTTTTAAATTTGTTATTCCTATATTTAATAAACTAGGTTCTGCAAGGTATAGATAAGAGCTATTTTCATCCTTATTATATCAAGTTGCAAAATTCTATTTATCAAAACATTTATTTTAAATAAGCTAAATAAGGTATTATGAGTGATATTTTTTACATGACTCAAGAGAGCTATGACAAGTTAAGTGATGAGCTCGATGTTTTAAAAACTGATGAAAGAGCAAAAGTTGCTGCTGCAATAGCTGAAGCAAGAGAGAAAGGTGATTTATCAGAAAATGCCGAATATGATGCTGCTAAGGATGCTCAAGGCATGTTAGAAGCTAAGATCAATGAAATGGAAAAGTCACTTGCCAATGCAAGAATTATTGATGAAAGTGATTTAGATACTTCAAAAGTAACCGTACTCTCTAGAGTGACAATTCGAAATGTGAAGAATAAACAAGAAGTGACTTATAAATTAGTTGCTCCTTCGGAAGCTGACTTTAAGGAAAAGAAAATTTCAGTTAAATCTCCTATAGGTGAAGGACTTTTAGGTAAGGCAGTAGGAGAAATTGCCGAAATTAAAGTACCAAGTGGTGTAATGGAATTTGAAGTAATAAATATTAGCCTTTAATGGCAGGAATATTTTCAAGGATTGTTGCTGGTGAAATACCATCTTATAAGGTTGCTGAAGATGATACGTTTTACGCTTTTTTGGATATTAATCCTTTAAAAAAAGGACATACCTTAGTCATTCCTAAAAAAGAGGTGGATTACATATTTGATCTAGATGATGAAGATTTTGCAGGACTTCATCTATTCTCAAAAAAAATTGCGAAAGCCATAAAAAAAGCATTCCCTTGTGAGAGAATAGGAACCGCAGTAATCGGTTTAGAAGTTCCTCATGCACATATTCATTTAGTCCCCATAAATGCTATGAAAGATATAGATTTTACACAAGCCAAGCTATCCTTATCCAGTGAAGAAATGCAAGAAATTTGTACTAAGATTCGTTCACACTTGAAATAAACGAATTGAGTAAACTCCGTAAACTAGCAAGCGAAACAGTAGTATATGGCTTAGGTGCAATTTTACCTAAGCTTGTTGGTTTTCTTTTAGTAGGTTCTTTTCTAACATTCCAACTAAAAAGTACAGGTCAATATGGGGTATATTCAATCCTATATGCCTACGTAACCTTAGTATTTGTCATTTTCACTTTACGCATGGAAACGGCGTTTTTTAAGTTTGCAAATGATAATAGTTACGATACAAAGAAGGTTTACGATAGCTCTATATCTTTAGTTATAACAAGTTCATTGGTTTGTATTGTTCTTCTTGGTATATTTTATAAACAAGTAGCGGCGTTTACCGTCGGGATAGAGAATACTCGATATATCTTTTATTTCATAGCTATCATGTTTTTGGATGCTCTTGCTTCCGTACCTTTCGCCAAACTAAGACATGAAGGAAAAGCATGGAAATTTTCCTTGATCAAAATTGCTAATAGTTTAATTACTGTTGGTCTAAACTTATTCTTCTTTTTGGGCTTACCCAAAATCAAATCCTTAGCAAATTACTATCAAGCGGACTATTTTTTAGATTATACATTTATAGCGAATCTTATTGGTTCTACGCTTGTCGTCATACTTTTATATAAAGAAGTGATAGGTTTTAAGTTCACCATTAATAAAGCTTTCATGAAATCCCTATTACGCTTCTCATGGCCATTAGTCATAGTAGGAATTGCAGGTGCCACTAATCAATTTGCAGATAGGATATTGATAGAGAAATACCAGAACTCTTTTGAAGCTTCGGGATTGTTTTCTGGTGCAATAAAGATTGCTGTTCTCATGAATTTATTCGTTACAGCATTTAACTATGCATCAGAACCTTTCTTTTTTAAAAATGCCAATGCTTCATCACGAAAATCTCTTTATGGCTCTATTGCTTTAGCTTTTACCATTTGTGGGATGTTCATTTATTTAGCTGTTCTATACTATATAGATATATTCAAGTTTATTATTGATCCTAAATATTGGGAAGCATTGTACGTAGTTCCATTCGCCTTAATGGCAAATTTCATTTTGGGCTTGTACTATAACGTCTCTATTTGGTATAAATTAAGTGGTAAAACAATTTATGGTGCATTAATTGCTATAATAGGCACTTGTGTTTTCCTATCTTCTAGTTATTTTCTTATTCCGGCAAAAGGTATAGTTGGTGCTAGTTATTCTAGTATCTTATGCTTTAGCATAATGGTCGTAATAGCTTATTTACTTGGTCAAAAGCACTTCCCTATTAAGTATCCTGTTTTTAAAATATTTGCTTACATAGTTGCTGCAATATCTATTTACTTCCTAACAGAATTATTAGGATGGGAAGGAATCGAAAAAGCAATATATGGTACACTTGTTATTGTCGCTTTCATTATCACTGCATATTTTCTGGATTTCAAGAAGATCAGAGCTGTCGCTTAATACGGTTGCTATAATCAATTTACATTTTTATTTAATCAAAGTGAACTAAAAATTTGTTTTTTCTAGTTATATTATTGATTTTTGTAATACGTAATTAACTCTATATGGATTTGTTAAAAAATTCTTCTAAGTATAGTGACTACCTCCAAAGAATTCAGGAGTACAAGGAAATTGCCGATAGCAATGACGATTTTTCTATTGTAGAAGGACGAGTTGATAATTTGTATTCTGAACTCAAAGCAAAAGATCAAAAGAAATTTTATACGAATATTTTAAGAGGGCTTTTGTTTCTAAGTCTTACTATTTCATTTGTATGCTTTTTTATTTCATACACTACTATAGGTATCGTTAATCTCGTTTCCTTAGGAGCAGCTTATTTCTATTATCAATTTGCTTTAAAACCCCTTGCTAGCGAGTCTAGGAAGGAGCAAAACCTGATAAATAAGAGTAATAGTTTTGAGTCAAGATTGTATCATACAATGAAATATCTTGAAAATGGAATTGATTTAAAAGCGGCACGAATAGTTGCGGTAAGATATATTTTTATCTCCTTGTTTTCTATTCTCATGTTTACTTGTGCCATAATTTTGAATATTGAGCATGCAACTAGTGGAGTTGTTCTATATGGCATTTCCTTATTACTTAATGCTTCTTTCTGGTTCTATTTCTTTAAAGATGACTTAGAGCAACTCGAATATATCGCAATGGAACTAGATGAGTATGTAGTGTCTTTTGAAAAAAGTGAATACTACCATGCGAATTATCAAGATGAAGTTGTCGAAGAAGTAAGAGAGGAAGAACTTGTACAATCAAAGGCAATAGATTTCTATAACCTAGAAGAAGACGAGTCAATAGAGGCTGTTCCTAATCCTCCAATAGAAGAAGCAGAACAGAAAGAATATAAGCAGTTAAAACTAGAGCTTTAGTTTTTTTGGGGCTTACGCCCAAAGTCAAAGTTCAAGTGGTATTCCAATTTAAGACTAAAATAAGACATATTCTACTTCATTAGAAATTGATTCCGTAACTAAGATTATGCAATAAATTTCTGCCTTGTAGAATGACTTTTCACTTTCCAAATCTATTACCTCGTTATAACCTTAAATTGGTATTACTTGCTATTTCGAAGCATTTTACATTCACTTTTGAGTATAGAGAATATATCAATACTTATTAGTCTTCCATTTTTAATTTCAAAATCTCGAAGTGTTCCTTCATAAGTGAAATTAATTTTTTCTAGCGCTTTTTTACACTTTTCATTTCCACTCAAAACATAGCCTTCTATTCGATTTAAATTAAGTTGTTCAAAGCCTATTTCAAATAATTTCGGCAATACTTCTTTTAAGATTCCTTTCCCCCAATATTCTTCTAATAACCACATGCCGATCTCTGCTTTCCTATGTTCTTTTTCAAGATTATTGTAACCACAGGCTCCATAAAAAACATCATCATTCAACCCAAATATTCCATACCAAATACCAGTACCGTCCTTTTTTAAATCTTTATACCATTGCATTTGAGATTTAGTTTCTTCTAAGGTCTCAAAGTGTACATCATAATATTTCGTGACATTAGGATTTGACAAGCCTTTATGAATAAGATTTACATCTTTATCTTGAATTTCCTTTAAGTAGTAATTTGATGTTTTCATTTTTTAAATTAGTGATTCTTTTATTCATGTCTATAGGAAGAATGCTAGTTTTTGTATGTAAAAGATTATTAGTTTAAACATGTACTACAATATAAATCTTTAACTTTTTCATCTCTCATTATTTGAAAATTTGAATTTATATAACTACACCATTTTTGCTTATTTAATGAAAGTGCTTGTTCATGTATTGGGAAAATAAAATTATAATAAGACTGCGGATAAAACACTATCGTTTTAAGGAGGATAAAGGTTAGGTCTTCATCTAATTCATCTTTACCGAATTTTGGCAATAAATAGGACTTGGTTAAATCATATCTACTCCATGAATTAAAAAATAATACGAGATCTTTTTCATCTGTTTTACTTGATGCTTTTTCTTCAAAATAGTTTTTTATTAAATGGAAAAATTTATTGGTATTTTTAGAATCATTAATTTGACCAAAGTAGTTTATAAAAGTCAAGTTTAAATTAAGCGATAAGTCTGACGCTAACTTAAGCTCTTCAAGATTTTGTATCCTATTTGGATGAATTATATTAGAAAAGCTTTTTGAAGGAAGATCCCAAATTTCAACAAGCCTTTTACTTCTTTTAGCATATAGTTGGAGTAGGTTCTTTTTTGCATCGTTCGTTAACTGATCCATATTAATAATCCATTTAGAAAGAAATTTAATAACAAAAGAATCTTCAAAATAGAAATATGATAATAGTGCACTCGCATTTTGTACTAATTCCTTTCTTTTTAATAATGCATCGAATACAAGAGGATCTTTTAGTATGGAATAATTGTCTATATGATTTTCTGTAATTATTTTATAAATAACTTTATTAGCTAGATCCCAGTTTTTATTGATGATAGCTGTTTTTAAATTCAAATTAATAAAATTAATACTATCTGAAGATTCTATAAAATCCTCATAAAATGTTATAAGTGCTGTCGATTTTCTTTGTTCGTTATACAGTGAGTCAAATGGCATTTCTATATTTCCAGATTTTATTATTTTCTTTAATGTATCTTGAGCCAGCCCTATTAGATGATCTTGGAAATAATATCTGAATTGATATTCCAT
>CAZSKA010000185.1:0-7942 GCA_964607315.1 uncultured Saprospiraceae bacterium
TTACGGCGAGGCTTTTTAAGGAAGAAATTGAAAGATTAAGTAAAAAGAAATGCGCCATTATGGAGTTAAATTGGTATAAATCCTTTGGGCGTAAGCCATAAAAAAAGTGCACTAGAAATGAATCTAGCACACTCAAGTTTGTTTTGGAACATAAGTTTAGTTCCAAGACCACCCAAATTTCAACTTTAATCCTGCATATGGGCCGGATAAATCTTGATCTGATATACCATTCAGATTACTTTCATAAACGAATCTATATCCTCCGTCTAATCCTATTTTCATCCATCTGAAAACGTTTAACTCAAGCGTAACACTTGGTTGATATACCTGTATATTGTCTGAAATGCTTTCATCGGAAATTCGACCTCTTCCAGCATAAACATTGAACACTGGGTGAAAAGGCTTGTGCGCGATTGGCGAATACCCTAATGATAAACCACTAGAATTCAAATTAACATTAGAGCCATCAAATGGGAACTGGGCATTTAATCCATCCCATCCAATTAACACTTTTTTATTTAATTCCAATAAAAAGAATCCATTTCTAGATATAGAAAAATCATTCTGGAAAGAACTAATATTATGCATATAACCACCCCAAGCTCCAGTCAACCTAATACCGGTTTTACCGAAAATTGTCTCATCTCTTTGGGCGTCAGCCGAAAATGCTAAAAAACTAAAAAGTGCTAAAAGTAAAAATATCTTTTTCATAAAATAATAATTAATTGGTTTAGAAATTATGCCATCTCTTATCTTAAAAATTAAATCCTTAATCCATGAATTCTGATACAAATTATAAGGTATGACGGGAAGTCCATTTGAAAGACATAATTTTGACGAATGGGTTACAGTAAGAGTTACTGGATAATGAGAATAATCAGATGAAAAGTAGAAATTTTCCGACGAACTTTAGATTTTCTGATAACTAGACAATTTTTCTAGGTCAACAACCGTCTTTTCCGCACTATATGAAGTGATAGGTTCGAACATAGCCGAATCAATTACTTCCTCACCTAGATACGAAGTTCTAAATTTCACCTTCTGATCATAAATTTCATCAAAAGCACTTATAAAAACTAGAAATTCAAGTCCTTGAATCTTCTTCTTATCTAATAATAAGTTACATGGCGAATTATCTAAAATTTTATGTTCTAACGTCCAACTTGTTGACAAAATAGTAATAGTACCTAATTCTAAGGTCAATTTTTTATATCGACGTCCAACCCTATCACCTTTCTTTTCCGTGTAGGACATAATTAATATTGCCTCTAAATCACTTAACTCAGAATCATAAGCATTCGCAAGTCTACAGGTAAGCGTAGGACATTTCCCTTGGTAATTAATTAAAATATTTTCACTAAATCTCAAATCCACTTTAGAATTAGTAAACCTACCATAGACAACACCAGTAGCTATAGCAAAAAATATTAGTCCAATAAATGCTTCAAACCCCGACACTATATTCACTATCATACTTGAAGGGCTAATATGTCCATATCCCACAGTTGTGAATGTTTGACAACTAAACCAAAAACAATTTAACCAACTAAATTCACTATTTGATATCGATAATCCATTTTCACCAAAACAATAGTAAAAAGTAGCAAATAGTAAATTCAAAATGATATACAATGAAAGAATACTCAAAAAGAAATTCAAAGCACTCATATTAATAAAGCGTTTATACAAATTCCATTTTCGAAATCGCTTACTTCCAACGAAATGAACATTTAAAGAGCCATCCTTATTCATCAAGCGGACTCCAGGTACAGCAAAACTCTCTTCGAAACCTAATTCTTTCTCGATTAGTTCTACTTTTTCTTCTGAATCCTTAAATTTTTCTTCTTCTTCCATAATTTACAATATCAACATAAAATCCGAAATTTGGACAATGAATTTACAAATTCCTTCCCCTTTAGAGAAATTATACCTTAACAAAGAAATTGGAGAGATTTATATAAAAAGAGACGATTTGATTCATCCTAATCTTTCTGGTAACAAATGGCGAAAACTAAAAGGAATAATTAATAAATTCGCAGGAGACCAACTGGTGACATTCGGCGGTGCTTTCTCTAACCATCTTTTGGCTGTAGCTTGTTATGCCAATTTTAATGGACTTTCGTCCAAAGGAATAATTAGAGGCAATGAACTTAATGATGAAAATCCTACCTTATCTAAATGCATAAAATATGGAATGGAATTAGAATTTGTAGATAGAGATTTATATAGAAAATTGACTAACAATCCTGAAAACCATTCTCCAGATTTTTCGACTAATACTATTATAATACCTGAAGGAGGATCCACAATATATGTAAAGGAAGGCATGAAAGATCTTGTTTCAGAATTGAGAAGTCAAATTAATTCTTCGGATCCATTTCATCTATTTTGTTCATATGGTACTGGTGGAACTGCACACGGAATAGGAGAAAACCTTGAAAGTACTGATCATTTAAGTATTGTACCTGCTATTAAAAATCTAACCAATGAAAAGTTATTGGATCGTCAAAAAGAACTGCAGTGCAACTTTGAAAATTACGCTATTTGTACTTATCCAGAAATGAAAAAATATGCAGCTAAAGATCTACAACTCTTTACATATTGTGAATATTTTTTAGAAAAACACAAGATCTTACTAGACCCTATTTACACAGGGAAAGTCATGTATTATATAGAAAATCATTTGATACGAAAAGATGAAAGAGAATTCATTTGCATTCACACTGGTGGAATTCAAGCATGGAATGGATATTTTTTTAGATTTCCTGAATTAAGATCTTCTCTTAGAGGTATTTATAATAAAGTAAATGAATTGCTAGAAGAAAAAGACTAAATCAACTTAATACTTTTTCTATAGCTTTAGGGAAAAATTCATATTCTAGTTGTCCCACTTTTTTAGCTACATCTTCAGCTGTGTCCTGAGAGAAAATTTCACATGATTCTTGTAAAATAATCTCGCCTTCATCATAATGCTCATTCACATAATGAACTGTAATTCCTGATTCTTTTTCTCTATTACTTATCACGGCTCTATGAACATTCATACCATACATTCCTTTACCGCCGTATTTTGGCAATAATGCCGGATGAATATTGATAATTTTATTTGGAAATAGATCTATGAGATAGGCAGGGATTAATAATAAAAATCCCGCAAGTACTATTAAATCTATTGTGTATTCCTTGAAAATGTTCTTTAAAAATTTGCCGTCTTTGAAATCTGATTTTGAAACAATTAGTACTGGAATTTTTAGACGTTTCGCTCTTTGTATCACAAAGGCATCATATTTATTCGTAAGAATAAATTCTACTTTGACTTTTGAAGAATTCTTAAAGTAATTAAAGATATTTTCGGCATTTGATCCACTGCCGCTAGCAAAAATCGCTATGGACTTCATCTTAATTTCTTAAAGGTAAAAACGTAGCTGTTCTAAATGGATCTACTTCTACCATTATATCATAAACAACAACTTTTTCTGGCCTATCTGCTACTAAAAAGATCTCTATTACTTCATCGTGTTTACTATCACTGAACATCTGAATAATCATTGCGTTCGGATAAGACTGATTAGCTCTTTGTATAGACTTAAGCGCTGATAATACAATCGCTTTTCCTTTTCCCGGATCATCATGCATACTATCAATCCCTTTCCTATGATAAGTATACATTGACTCGCGAAATCCTTTTAATCTTGGGCTTAACAAATTTTCTACCATCCAATATCTACTTCTTTTCCTATTTCCATCCCCCGGAGACCATCCTGGCGTTAACTGTACATTACTAGGCAATGACAAAATCATATTATTTGCAATATCGTAATAAGGTTCTCCTCCATACTTTGAGAAAGTATCATAATCCATTCCTATTGCGATATATGCATAGAAAGTCAATAAGGCAGATAAATTATCAAAGTATTGATCTTGACTATTTCTTATGGGTTGATTCTCTATATATGCAAAACTTGCTTCTTCTCTATAATTCAAAAGCGTTGTCTTCTGCGTAGAATTGAATATAGGCCTTATGGATTGAACCGAAAAATCTGCGGTAAAATTAGTACCATCCTCCGCAGTTATCGCTATCAACAAATTACCCTCTATACGCTCTTCAGGCTCAAACTCATCATTTGTCCACTTCGTAGTGTTCAAAAATTCTTGAATCTGAGATTCCATAATGGTTAGTACCCTAGGATCTGTTGTATTCAAGTTTGGTGCCTGTACAGTTACAGAGAAATTCAATTCTTGAGCGTCTAAACTGATTACAGCTAGTATAGAAAAAATAAAAAATAAGCTTTTCTTCAACATTTTATCACCTTTATAAGTCCTCCTTTATAACCCTTTTAGGAGGGTATCTATTATATTTTTAGCAGCTTTTTTCTTTGTGGTTAAAGAATATGCCTCTATCAAACCTTTAGAATTATAAATCGAAATCTTATTTGTATCGTGACCAAATCCAGCTCCTTCATCAGCTAAGGTATTTAATACGATATAATCAAAATTCTTTTTATCAAGTTTCTTTTTTGCATTTACTTCCCCATTCTCTGTCTCTAAAGCAAAGCCAATATGAATCTGCTTCTTTTTTTCAGCACCTAATGTTTTTGCAATATCAACCGTACGTTCAAGTTTTATAGCTAAATCGTCATCTTTCTTCTTAATCTTTTGATCAGAAATATTGCTTGGTCTATAATCAGCAACAGCGGCTGCAAAAATCACTATATCACTTTCTTGATGCAGGTCTTTTACTTCTTCATACATCTCTTGTGCACTTCTAACACGAATAGTTTCATATGCTGAAGTTGTTTTTATTTGGCTGGGGCCCAAAATAAGTGAAACGGATGCTCCTCTCTTCGCTAGTTCTTCAGCAATAGCAATGCCCATTTTCCCTGTGCTTCTATTTCCTATATATCGAACAGGATCCATATCTTCATAAGTAGGGCCAGCTGTTACTATAGCATTTTTACCTTTTAAATCTTGTTTTATATCTAGAAAATAAACAATTTCCTTTAGGATGGCTTCAGGTTCTGCCATTCTTCCCTCACCTTCTAAGCCACTTGCTAATTCACCATTTCCTACTTGTATATAATGATTGCCATAGCTTTGTAGTTTAGTCAAATTGCTTTTCGTACTTGGATGCTTCCACATATCGAGATCCATTGCAGGAGCAAATAAGACAGGGCATTTAGCAGATAAGTAACAGGCTATTACCATGTTATCTGCAATCCCATTCACCATTTTAGCCATTGTAGTTGCAGTGACTGGAGCTACGATCATAAGATCTGCCCACAAACCTAATTCTACATGATTGTTCCAGGAATCACCCGAACTCACATCACTAAAAACTTGATTCTTAGATAAGGTTGAAAAACTTAGAGGAGAAACAAAATCAGTAGAAGCAGGAGTCATAATCACTTTGACTTCCGCTCCATTCTTGATTAATAAGCGGGTAAGAATTAAACTTTTGTAAACAGCTATAGAGCCACTTACTGCAAGTAAAATTTTCTTGCCCTTTAATTGCATGTTATTTTTGTTTTCTGAATGCTTTATTCAGCAGTAGTATCACCACTTTCCTGATTTCTATAGCTAAATTCTAATTCATTGCTTAGAAACTCATTAGTAGCTATTAGTACTGGGTTTGGCAATCTTTCATAAAATTTAGAAATCTCTATCTGCTCCTTATTTTCTTGAACTTCTTCTATAGTATCTGAAGTTACCGCAAATTCTCTTAATTTTCCATGAAGTTCTTCCCTCAAATCAACAGAAAGTTGATTTGCTCTTTTAGAAATAACTGCAAGTACTTCGTAAATGTTTCCCGTTTTTGAAGCTAAATCTTGAACGTCTCTTGGAGAAACATTTGGGTCTAAACCCTGTACTTTACTTTTGATATCTGACATATTATAATTCCTTTATCTTTTTCTTTGAATCCTCTACAATCTTTTTTAGTTCCCTATTGTACTTACTTCTTGGATGTTTTTTCTTAAAATAATCCGCTCTTTCAAGTACACTAGTGAATCTTTCTTCTTGCTTGTTATAAATACTATTCTTAGCTAAATCATATGATGCGATAACTGATTTGTATCGAGCTTCTTCTACTAAATCTGAATCAGGAAATTCCTGAATCATGTTCTCGAAAGACACCATAGCAGCTTCATATTGTTTTATATCTAAATAGAGTTGACCTTGATGAAAAGCTTTAACCTCTTTCTTACTTCTCATGTCCTGTATTAACTCATTCGCCTCTTTCACTTTATCAGAATTAGGAAACGTATTAATAAACAATTGGAAATCAGAAATTGCAACCTCACTATAAGATTGGTCAAGCTTAAAATTTGGACTCAAATTATAGTTGCTATATGCAGCCATATACAGAGCCTCTTCCCGCTTTTCATCATTGATATATGTGTTAGCAAAATTTTTAAAATAATGATTTGCTAATATAAATTCAGATAAAAAATAATGCGTATAGGCATAGTTAAAGAATATATCTGCTGCCTTTTCTTTACCTCTATAAAAAGGTATAACTATTTCATATAGTGTTTGTGCTTGAAGATAATTTTCTTGTTGAAAGTATTTGTCAGCAGTTTGAACCATTAATTCTGGATCACCACTAGCTCTAATTCTTTCAAATTCAGTCTTACATGAACTGAATAAAACACTCATTAATATCACTAAAACAAAAATATATTTCACTTTCATAAGCCCGCAAAGATAGTACAATTATATGAACGAATCAAACATAATTTTGTGATATGCAGGAAGTAAAAAAACTACCAATTTATTCAATACAATACACTTTATTAAACTTCTTTCGAATTCTAAGGCGTTTTTAGGTATAAATCAAGTTGCTTTGACGCCTCTTCATAACCTATTTTATACATTTCTTTCATTTTGAAAATGTTAAAAGTTGCGTAATTAGCCAGCTCCTTTGGTGCAATAAGAACATCACAATCCTTATACTTAGTTAAACTTTCAGATCTTATACTAATGGTAAAAACACGTTGGACAAGAGAAAAAGTAGATTTAAATTTACTTTTATCCCTAAAGTCTATTATTTGAACATTTGCTCCAATTAGAGTATTACATTTATCTCTGATTATATCAACTGGAAAATTATTTAGGACTCCTCCATCAACATATAGTTTTTCATTAAAATTAACTGGAGCGAAAATACCTGGAAAACTAGAACTTGATAAAATTGCTTTAATTAAGGGTCCTGAATCAAATACAGTTGACTCTACATTTTCTACATCAGTTGCAACAATATAAAGAGGAATTTTAAGTTTTTCGAACTCGTCGTGCTCCAACATTGGTTCTAAAATTTTGCCTAATGCATCTGTATCTATAATTCCTGGTTTTCTCCAGGTAAAATAACCTGGCTTGAATACAGAAGTTGATAAGTACAAATCAAGAATAGCTTCACTTGAATAACCTTCTGCAAATAAAGCTCCTATAATAGCACCTGAACTAGTACCAGAAATAACATCAATTTTAATATTCCTTTCTTCTATAGCTTTTAAGACTCCTATATGAGCCGCTCCTTTAGCTCCACCACCACTTAATACAAGTCCAATTTCAACTTTTTCTTCCACAAAATTTAGTTTTTTATGTATGATTTTATCTACAAAAAATATACACAATAAATTGATTTACAAGCTTTAATTAAAAATAGGACAAATAAATTATACTACATTCCTTTAATTTTGTCCTTTAAAACAAGTGTTTATGCATATATCTTTACACTGTGAGATTAAAGAATTACACCTTGTTTTGAACATATAACCAAAACTAAACTATTTAGAGCATAGTAACTGAGTAAAGAGTATTGCAAGAAAAAATAAAATTCAGAAAACTGCGAAAGTTTAAGATTGAGTAAATAAATATAGTTATTCTAAAGACCGATATAAATTTGGATATGTTCACGGGATTATAATTTGCAAAGTTAGTCATC
>CAZSKA010000186.1:0-1214 GCA_964607315.1 uncultured Saprospiraceae bacterium
TAAGAAATCAAGTAAAGATCACCTTTGATATTCTTTGTTACGGAAAGGGTCTGATTCTTAAGATTTTCTTGGTTTAATGAATTGTAATAGTATTTTTCATCTAGTGAAAAAAAGGTTTTTGATTTTGGATCAAAAATTTGAATTTGGTTAGCATCTTTCTCTTTAATTGGTTTTTCAAATTTGAATAAAAGAAGATTGTTTTCGTCAAAATTCAATTGAGTTACTAAACCAAAAGGTCTGAATTCCATTACTTCTTCAGCGGTTATTCCATCATATTTGTATAAGCCACTTCTTGTACTTGCCCATAGATTATCATCTTTGTCTATTTCTATATCAAATATGAAATCATTACTTATGATATCTGTAAATTCTTCAACTATATAGTCTATCTTTTTCTGAGCATTTATAGAAAATGAAAAATATATAAATAAGAATGAGATAGAAATTATCCTTTGCAATGTTGTTTGTTTAAACTTCGAAGAATTGTAAAATCAAAAATACATTCAAAATTCTGTTTTATCAATTCATGATGTTATTGACTTGCTTTTAAATTAAAAATTAAAGTGCTTCGAAAGAAAAACAATTATAGATAGAAGTAGGTAATTTAAATATTACTAATCTATATTTGTCAGCTTAAATCCATTGAGATTTTAATTATCAATGAGTCATTAGCTCAGTTGGTTCAGATGAACGAGCTTTGCGGAGCAAAATTGGCGGGAAAGCGAATTTAGGGAGAGAACTGAAAGGGACAACCTTTCAGGGAAGAGCGTCAAGGCAGTGCGAATGATGACAGAAAAGAAAATAAAATCAAAAGCAATTAAAATAAAATGAGTCATTAGCTCAGTTGGTTCAGAGCACTGCCTTGACAGGGCAGGGGTCACTGGTTCGAATCCAGTATGACTCACAAAAGCAGTCCTAAATTATTGGACTGCTTTTTTTATACAATTTATATTTTAATGGGAGTTTAAATCCCTTATTCCCAAAAATAAATCCCTCACCTCGCATACCAATCACCTTTGGGTTCAACCCAATAAAAACACAAAAATACCTGCACAAGAAACCACCTCAAATCCAATGATAGTCTACTTCTCCCGATTACGTAGTACGTGAAATTCCACTCCTCTTTCCTCCTTCCTCCCAAAAATGAATCCCTCACCTCGCATACCAATCACCTTTTGGTTCAACCCAATAAAAACACAAAACACCTGCACAAG
>CAZSKA010000186.1:1314-7938 GCA_964607315.1 uncultured Saprospiraceae bacterium
AAACCACCTCAAACCCAATGATAGTCTACTTCTCCCGATTACGTAGTACGTGAAATTCCATTCCTCTTTCCCGCTTCCTCCCAAAAATAAATCCCTCACCTCGCATACCAATCACCTTTGGATTCAACTCAATAAAAACACAAAAATACCTGCACAAGAAACCACCTCAAACCCAATGATAGTCTACTTCTCCCGATTACGTAGTACGTGAAAATCCATTCCTCTTTCCCCCTTCCTCCCAAAAATAAACCCCTCACCTCGCATACCAATCACCTTTGGGTTCACCCAATAAAAACATAAAAATACCTGCACAAGAAACCACCTCAAATCCAATGATAGTCTACTTCTCCCAATTATGTAGTACGTGAAATCCTATTCCTCTTTCCCCATTACTCCCAAAAATAAATCCCTCACCTCGCATACCAATCACCTTTGGGTTCAACCCACTAAAAACATAAAAATACCTGCATAAGAAACCACCTCTAACCCAATGGTAGTCTACTTCTCCTGATTACGTAGTACGTGAAAATCACACCATTTTTCCATTTTAAAATCTTATCTTATTTCATTCATGCTCAATTATTAATCAATATCACACAATAGAAATGCCTTCAACTTTTACTTTCACGTTTATTTTTTGCTATTTTGTATTCTAAATAATTACAATGATCAGTTTTTTTCTATTTGACTTGCCAAATTTTGGAGATTCTTCGGTTTGGTTATCGCTACTAACATTGACCTTTTTAGAAATTGTTTTAGGTGTTGATAACATTATCTTCATCTCTATTGCAGCTAGTAAGATCCCTGAAAAAGATCGTGCTAAAGCCAATAATATAGGTCTGATTCTTGCTATGATTCTGAGAATAGCACTCCTTTTCGGTGTTTCAGCTCTTATCTCTGCAGCAACTGTCCTATTTACTATAGAGTGGGGTTGGTTGCATGCTGGCGTCACTGGCCAAAGTATAATTCTCATAGGTGGTGGAATTTTCCTTTTATATAAAGCAGTAACAGAAATTCATCATAAACTCGAAGATCATGAAGCCGAAAAAAGTGGTGGAAAAGCTAAGATGTCTACCTTAGGAAAAGCAATAGTTCAAATTACCATAATCAATTTGGTCTTTTCAGTAGATTCTATTCTGACGGCTGTAGGGATGACCAATGGTATAGAAGGAGCTCTTGTTATTATGATTATAGCAGTTGTAGGCTCAGTAATCATTATGATGTTATTTGCAAATCCGGTCAGTAAATTTGTGAATAAACATCCTACTATTCAGATGCTTGGCCTATCGTTTTTGATTTTGATAGGTTTTATGTTATTGCTGGAAGGTGCCCATTTGAGTGATGTGGAATTGTTCGGTGCACATGTAGGTGTAGTGCCAAAAGGTTACCTGTATTTTGCCATTGCATTTTCATTAACGGTGGAGTTTTTGAACATGAAACTTAGAAAAAAATCAAATACAGTTAATCTTAATTCATATACGAATGAAGCTGAAGAAGAAGGCTTATTGAAATAATATTTTACATCTTTGCCTTTCATTATTTAACTATGCATACGATTGTTTTAGAAAGAATATATAATAAGAGAAAGAAGTCTTCAGGACTTCTTTTTTTTATGATTCTAATTTTGTTGAGTTCATGCAAAACTGAAGAGCAAAATATTGTGCTCACAACGGTACATTACCAGGGAAGAACGATGGGGACGACTTACAGTATTAAGTATGAAGTAGCTGGTGAAAAGATTGCTAAATCCGATTTAGATTCTATCCTTATGGCGTTGAATGATGAAGTTTCTACCTACATTCCTTCCTCTATAATTTCTATTTTGAATGAGAGTGAACAAGCGGAATTCAAGGTGACAAATGATTTGTATTTTAAGGATAATTATAACATTGTAGCTGATCTTTATAAGATTACAGATGGCTATTTTGACGCTTCATTAGCTCCTTTGGTAAATTTTTGGGGTTTTGGGTATACAGATAAAGATATGGAGAATAAGGATAGGGCTCAGGTCCCAAAGATGATGGCATATGTGGGTTTTGAAAAGTGGAGTGCTGTAAACGATGCTAAGGACTTTGTGATCTCTAAACCAATTAAAGGGAAACTTGATTTTTCGGCTTCCGCCAAAGGTTATGGAGTAGATTTGCTTGCCGAATATTTTGAAGGAAAAGGTGTATCTTCGTATTATGTTGAGATTGGAGGGGAGTTAAGAGTCAAAGGTGTCAAACACGATGGACGGAAGTGGACTGTTGGTGTAAACAAACCTGAAGAAGAAAGTGGTTTAACGGAAGTTTCTAAGATAGTAGAATTAAAAGATGAATCTATGGCAACTTCTGGTAATTATAGAAATTTTTATAAAAAGGATGGAGTGACATATTCTCATATTATCAATCCATTTACAGGTTTTCCTGAACGTTCAACATTATTATCTGCAACCATTGTTCATGCATCTTGTGCTTATGCTGATGGTTTGGCAACAGCGTGCATGGTCATGGGGAAAGAGAAGTGTATGAAATTGTTAAGTGAGAATGAAGAATTTGAAGGATTATTACTTTTTTCTGAAGATAATGAAATGATTCAGAGCTGGCACACAGACGGTTTCGATTCAAAATTAGTTGAACTTTAAAACGAACTAAATTAAATGCGTATGGAATTAGAATTAAATAAGGAAATAGTGTTTTTCGATATAGAGTCCACAGGGCTAAATATAATGAAAGACAGAATAGTGCAGATAGCATTGATTAAGATGTTCCCTGGAGATAAGGCTCCTGAAGAAGCAGAATTATTAATAAATCCGGGTGTGCCTATAAGTAAAGAGGCAATGGCTATTCATGGAATTACACCTGATATGATCAAAAATAAACCAACATTCAAATCAGTTGCAAAGCGCTTATTCGACTGGATAGGTGATGCAGATTTAGGTGGATATAATTCAAATCGATTCGACATTCCTATGTTGATGGAAGAATTTGCTCGTGCTGGTTTAGATTTTGATATTTCCAAAAGAAGATTGATTGATGTTCAACGCATTTTTTACAAAATGGAACCAAGAACATTGAAGGCAGCATATAAGAAGTTTTGTGGTGATGATCTAGTTGATGCGCATGATGCATTAGTTGATGTGAGAGCTACTGTGGATGTTTTGAAAGGGCAATTAGATGCATACAAAGATGCAGATTCTGAAGATGGTGATGGGTTTGTGATAGAAAAGCCGATTCAAAACGATATTCAGAAGCTTCATGATTTTACAAATGACTTGACTACAGTTGATGTGACGAATAGATTAAAGTATAATAGCGAAGGTGAGATTGTTTTTAATTTTGGAAAATATTTGAATCAGTCAGTTGCTAGTGTGTTAAAGCAGAATAAGCAATACCATCATTGGATACAGGAGAAAGATTTTAGTCATCAGGTGAAGAAAATTATAAAGACAGAATACGAGAAAATATATAATTCTTAGTAATCCTTCGTTTAGAATATATGAAGTATAGATTAATCTTATCTTTTTTGGTTGTTGTATTGTTCTGTAGTTGCTACGAAAGAGAAGAAGCGTGTTTAGATTTGCTTGCTCAAAATTATACCATAACAGCTGATGATCCATGTGATGATTGTTGTACGTATCCTACGGTTCAGCTTCGAGTAATTCCTATGGTAGGGGATTCTATATATAATGTGGATTCTGTTATAAACAACAATGCGGGACAATCTTTCATATTGAGAAATGCAGTTGTCTTGCTAAGTGATTTCGAATTAGGAATAGCTGATGGAACAGTGTTAAACGTAAGAGAGACAGCAACTTTTGAAAATGTTTCGGATGAAGAATTTGAACTGATTGATGATCATTCGATTATGAGTGTTTTTTCAAGTATTATATCATTAGGTACAATACGAGAAGGTGGACTGATAGAGCAAGCAAGTTTGCTTGTGGGAGTGGATCATGAATTGATTTCAGTTACGGAAGAAAGTGATATTTTTGATTTTGACACGTTATATACGGAAGCGGGATATTATGACATAAGTTTATATCTCGAAGGTGAAGGAAGTCTCCAAATGAACAAAGTATTGCGTTATTATGTAAATATTCCGAGTTCGCGTATCCTATTTGATCTAAATGACGTTACTAAAGAGGATAGAACTAATTTTACGCTTCAAGTGGAAGTTGATTACTTTGAATTATTGAAAGACGTAGTTATTGAAGAGACAAACGAAGAGCAGATTATTAGTGATTTTATGATATCAGATGAATTTATTAAAATAGTAGAATGATGAAATATTTAGGGTTTTTATGTTGTGTTGTAATGCTATCCTTTACATCTTGTGGAGGAGATCAAACAGAAATAGATTTAGTTTTTCAAGCGAATTATGGAGATGAAATACTAGCATATAACAGAACCTATACACAGGACGACGGAGTGGCTTTTAATATTGATAAGAGTGATTTTTTCATAAGTAATGTTAGATTAATAGCGGACGATGGTTCAGAGACAACACTTTTTGAATATGCTCAGGTTGATTTTGAAAATTCACCGGGTGGAGTTAGATTAATTCCTGAAAGAGAGGTTGAAATTCAAAACTATGAATCAATTGTATTTGGAATAGGATTAACACCAGATGTAAATAGTCAAACACCTGCTGATTTTCCAGCTAATGACTTATTAAGTACAGTGAATAGTGGATCTACACATTATTGGACTGCATGGGACTCATATATCTTTTCAAAGCAAGAAGGAAATTTTGATTCAAATGGAGATGGTGAACCAGACGAAGGTTGGGTAGTTCATACAGGAACAGATGATATTTATGAGGAAGTTACTATTAACATTGATCGAATAATAAATGAGGACGATAATGAAATAAGACTTGCGCTTGATCATGAACCATTATTTATTGAAAATGGATCACCCATAGTATTTGGATTATCTCATAATCCAGCTGATAGAGAATCTTTTGAAAACTTTTTTGCAAGAATAGTATCTAATGTAGGTATTGCAGAAGAATAAAATGATAGATGAATAGAATCAATTTATTAGGAGTAACATTATTGTTTTTTATATTAACGGTTTCGTCATGTAAATCAGACCTTGTTGATATACCTTACAATCCTACGCCTTACCAAATTGAGACTGAAATAACACAATATTTAGGTCAAATGCCTATTCCTGAAAACAATGAATTAACAGAAGAAGGAATCAAATTAGGGCAACATTTGTTTTTCGATCCTATTTTATCTTCAACTGGTACTCTATCTTGTTCTTCATGTCATGATCCAAAATTAGCATTTACAGACGGACTGGCTTTTTCAGAAGGAGCACAAGGGGAGTTTACAGCAAGATCATCTATGACTCTTGTGAATTCAGGTTATTCTACTAAAGGTTTGTTTTGGGATGGAAGAACCCAAACATTGGAGTCTCAAGCATTATTACCTGTAGAAGATGAAATAGAGTTGATACATGACTGGGATGATGTAGAGGAAGATTTGAAGAATCATGATTTATACCCTACTATGTTTAGACAAGCTTTCGGTATAGAGGATAGTGATGAAATTTCTAGAGATTTAGCAACAAAAGCTTTAGGTCAATTTCAACGAATTATCATAAGTGGAAACAGTGCTTATGATCGTTGGGACGCTAATGTGGGGGTTATGTCAGATGAAGCAATAAGAGGTGCTGAGTTGTTTTTTGAAGAATTGTCTGATCCTATTACTAAAGATGCTGAATGTGGACATTGTCATACTTCTCCATTATTTACAAATAATGAATACATGGATAATGGTCTACAAGACGCGACAACTATAGAAGATTATAATGATATAGGTTTTGCCATAGTAACAGGGAGAGATACAGACTTTGGTAAAATGAGAGTGCCTTCTCTTAGGAATATAGAATTGACTGGTCCGTATATGCATGATGGGAGATTCGAAACTTTAGAAGAAGTACTTGATTTTTATAACGAAGGTGTTCATGATACTCCTAATCAAGGAAAATTTGTAATTGACACTATAGGAGAAAATAATGGACTTGGTTTAACAGAAGAGGAAAAAGCTGCAATTGTTGCTTTTATGAAATCTCTTACTGATACAAGCTATCTTGAGAACCCTTATTTGACTAATCCATTCGAGTAAGTTAAAATTTCTTACACTTTTTCATATTTAATTATTTATATCTGTTTAGTTTTTATCAACAAATAAAAGTTATAAATCTTTGTATAATATACGTTTGTGATTGTTATTCATAATATTTTTTCCTACAAATCTCAATTTTTGTCCTTTATTTGAAGGGTAAATGAATATATATTTGTATCGTGGAAGAGATTCCCTTCAAAGATTTCAAGTTAAATGATTGAGTAAAATTCTTGAAAGATTTGAATTTTAAAATATAGTTTACGCCGTGGAAATCTCTTACTGAATATGTTCATGGGATTATAATTTGCAAAGTTAGTTGAGGATTCAACTAACTTTTTTTTTGCTCCAAATGGAAGATTGATAAAACAACAGCTGTTAGGTTTAACTTTCTATATTTTATAAGTGATAATTCAACAAGCAAAATCATATACATGAAAAACTTTTGATGCTGAAAATCTTTGGGCTCATATCTTTACAAAATGTTAACTTAGATAATATAGATCAAT
>CAZSKA010000187.1:0-7909 GCA_964607315.1 uncultured Saprospiraceae bacterium
TCCTTCAAGACCTTTACTTTGTTTTTGAAGTTATATAATTTGAACCATATAATTGCGGTAATCTTTCTAATTAATTTCCTCGTTAAAAAGCCAAACAGTAAAGCCTTTATACCTAAGTTTTTTCAACTCGAATTAATACAAATTAATTGACAAAATCTATTGGGGGCATTATAAAGGTAAATTTGTATAAGAATATTATATCATTGATTTTCCTATTTTCTTAACATAACTTCCACCAAAAGGAACAATCAGTAAGCCTTTGGGGTAAATTGATAAAGAAAAAGGCATATATGGTGCTAACTTTGTTCTTGTTAAATCTGTTATATTATCATATATAGTAAAACCATATTTAAAATTGTTATCCAGATGAATACACAAGTACAAATAGATTATAAGACATACTTTGATAATGCATTAAGCTTTGGAGCTTATAAAGAGGCTTTTCAGATTGAGATGGAAAACGGAAGTAGCAAATACGCAAAATACCTTCCGCAGAATTGGCAGAGACAATCTAGACTAGAACGTAAATTCAAACTTACCCCTGAATTGTTACAAGCTTTGGGTTCAACCCAAAACAAAAGAAAATGGCTGGTTATCACTGAACATTGGTGTGGTGATGCAGCTCAAATCAATCCTATCATCTATAAAATTGCTGAAGCAAGTGAAGGTGTGATTGATCTAAGATTTACATATAGAGATGTAAATGAAGAACTTATTGATGCACATCTTACAAATGGAAGTAGGTCTATTCCGATATTGATAGAAATGACTGAGGATTTTGAAGTATTGAAAACCTATGGTCCTCGTCCTGATGAAGCTCAGGAAATAGTTTTGGATCTTTTGGCAAAAAAAGAATCGTATTCTATTCCGCTTCATACTTGGTATGCAAAAGACAAACAAAACGCGCTAAAAAGAGATTTTGTTAAGTTTCTGTCCGTCTAGCCTATTGAAAATTTTATTACAATTCACTTTAGTACTGTAGTTTCACAGACATTGTATTTTTTTATTAAGTATATTTAAAAAAAACTAAAATCGATAAATTCACAGTTTGTCAGAAATGATTATGTAAATTATAATCGATAAAAACCTGATTTACAATGCATTAAGAATCATTGTGAAGTTTTATTAGTTGCTTATACAAGCAATTATTATATGTTCTTGCTGTTATTTGGAAAGTAAAATTTGTGATTTGGAGTTTAAAAACCAATAAAATTTCCTAACATTGTACGTTAGATAATTGAATTTTCAATGTCGATTATTTTCGACTTAAAGTCAATTTTCTTTGTCACACATGTGGAATTCTTATGTATTAAATTCTTACTAAAATCACTTAAAGTTTTGTTTATGAAAAAACACTACACAGGACTGCTAAGACTATCTGTCTTTATGTTCTCCCTTTTTCTTTCTAGCTATATTTTCGCACAAAGAACCGTTTCAGGTACTGTTGTCGATGAGGATGGAATCACCCTCATAGGAGCTTCAGTATTGGTGGAAGGTACTTCTGTGGGTACTGTTACGGATGTTGACGGTTCATTTTCAATAAATGTACCTGATGGATCTAATTTTTTACTTGTTAGTTATACAGGTTATGCTCAACAAAGAATTGACATAACTGGACAAAACGCTGTAAGTATTGCAATGTCTTCTTCTGAAATTATTGATGAGGTAGTTGTAGTAGGTTATGGACGTCAAAAGAAATCTCTAGTTTCTGGAGCAATTTCTAGTGTGAAGGTTGATGAAATTCAATCTTTTTCTGCACCTCAGTTACAATCTGCATTACAAGGTAGAACTGCTGGTGTTACTATTTTACCTACTTCAGGTTCTCCTGGAGCTGGTTTTAAAGTTCGTGTAAGAGGTACAGGTTCCAATGGAAATTCTGAGCCTTTATACATTGTTGATGGTATGAGAACTGGAGATATCTCTTTTCTTACATCAGACGAAATTGAAAGCATAGAAGTTCTTAAAGATGCGGCATCTGCTGCCATTTATGGTGCTCAAGGTGCAAACGGAGTTGTTATTGTTACTACGAAAAAAGGTGACGCTAATAATTCAGGAGTTACTTACAATTTCCAATATGGAAATCAGTTTTACAATGGTAATTTAGAATTGATGGATGCTCAGCAACATGCTCAGTATGTAGAAGAAGCTGGTCTTGGTAGACTTGCATCAGATGCAGCTGGTCAACCTACAACTGATTGGTTAGGTGAGGTTTTTGAGTCTGCACCATTAGCTAGACATACTATTTCTTTTAATGGAGGTAATAATAAATTGAATTACTTCGTACAGGGATCTTATTTTAACCAAGATGGTATCATCGTAGGGGATAGAGATAGATTTCAGAGATACTCTGCAAGAGCAAATGTAAATAATCAAGTTACAGATTGGTTAGATGTAGGAGTAAGTGTAAACTATACGAATTCTAGAAGACAAGGTATTGCTGAAAACTCTGAGTTTGGTGGTATTTTATCTAATGCTATTTTATTTGATCCATTAACTCCAGTTTCATATGCTCCAGGTACAGAACCAGCATTTATCCAACAATTACTTGATGGAGGAAACTCATTATTGACTGATGAAAATGGTCAGTTTTTTGGATTAAGTGAGTTTGTAAATGGTGAAATTGTAAATCCTTTAGCTGCCCTTGAATTAACAAATGGTAGAGGGTTTGTAGGTGATAGAATTTTCGGTTCTGCGTTTGCAACAGCTAAAATTGTTGATGGATTGTCTTTAACTACTAGAATAGGTATAGATAATACAAGTGGGTACTTCCAAAACTGGGTTCCTTCTTATTTCTTTAGTCAAACAAGTCAAGCGAATACTTCTTCTGTAAACCAAGGATCTTTCAGAAATGGAAGTTGGCAATGGGAAAACTATGCTAATTATGACTTAAACTTAGGCGGTAATTCTAATTTATCTTTTGTAGCAGGTACATCTTTATTTGAGTTCACTAACTTTTTCGTAAACGGTAGTGCAACAGGATTAACTAATGAATCTGATATTTTTGGATTTATTAATTCTACTCCTCCAGCTGCTGAGAACAGATTCTCTACAGGAGGTGAAAGTAAAAATACTTTAGCTTCATTCTTTGGAAGAGCTTCTTATGATTATGCTGGTAAATATATTGTAAATGCAACTATAAGAAGAGATGGATCATCTCTACTTGCAGAAGGAAATCAATGGGGTACTTTCCCTTCAGTTTCTGCTGGTTGGGTAATATCAAGAGAAGATTTCTTCAACGAAGGTGGCGTTTTAAATTTTGCTAAATTAAGAGCAAGTTGGGGTCAGAATGGTAGTTTATCAAATATTGGACAAGGAGCATGGAGATCTGCAATAGGTTTCAATGGTATTTATCCTAATGCACTTGATCAATTTCAAACTACTGCTGTTCCTACAATTCTTTCAAATCCAGAATTAACTTGGGAAACTTCAGAACAATTAGATATTGGAGTTGACTTAGGTTTTTGGGATGATAGATTAACAGTAACTGCTGATTGGTTTAATAAAGAAACTAAGGATTTATTAAACGGTGGTATTATTCCTAACTTAGTTGGAAACAATGCTCCTGTTGTAAACTTAGGAACTATTAGAAACAGAGGTTTCGAATTAGAAGTTAATCACAGAAATAGAATAGGAAAATTAGGATACGAAATAGGAGGTAACTTAACTTTCTTACAAAATGAAGTAACTCAATTAGATGAAAACTTAGACTTTGCTCCAGGTGTAGGAGTTGGTGTAGGTTGGACTGCAACTGCATTCGAAGAAGGATTACCAGCTTGGCACTTTAGAGGATATCAAACAGATGGTATCTTATCTAATGAAGATGAAGCGAATACTTATGCAGAAGCATTAGGATTTTTCGATGCTGATGGTAATAGAACAGCACAACCTGGTGACCCTAGAGTTGTAGATACAAATGGTGACGGTGTAATTACACCAGATGATCAAACATTCATAGGATCTCCGCATCCAGACTTAATTTATGGTGCTAGATTAGCATTAGATTATGGAATCTTTGATTTTACAATATTCTTACAAGGTACTCAAGGAAATGATATCTTATTAGGATATAACAGAACAGATAGACCAACAACAAATAAACCATTATTTTTCTTTGAAGATCGTTGGACTCCGGACAATCCAGATGCAACATTCTTTAGAGCAAACGGTTCTAATGTATTAGCTTACAACAGTGATCTACTTGTAGTAGATGGTTCATATGCGAGAATTAAGCAAATCCAACTTGGTGTTAATTTCACTCAAGATCAATTGAAATTTACAAGAGGTGGACGTGTTTATCTTTCTTTAGATGATATGTTTACATTTACATCTTATCAAGGTTTAGATCCAGAAGCTGGTTCAACTGACGATCGTAGTTTAGGAATTGATAGAGGAGTTTATCCAATACCAGCAAGAGTATTGGTAGGATTAACTTTATCACTTTAATTAATTATTCAAATTTAAGAAATGAAAAAGATAATTATTTCAGCGTTTGTAATTGTTCTAGGGTTTGTTTTATACTCTTGTAATGATTTCATAGACGTACCGGTTAACAACCAACTTTCTATTCAAGAATTTTATGCTACTGATGCAGATGCTGACCAAGCAGTATTAGCAGCGTATGATATATTACAATGGCACCAAAATATATGGGGATCAGGATGGTCAAGCCCATATTTAGTAAAAACTTTACCTAGTGATGAAGGTACTGCAGGTGGAGCAAATGAAGGTGATCAACCTAATTATGTTGCTATCGACAGATTTACTTTTGATGCTACAAATGCACCTATAGAGGCTGCATGGGCAGTAAATTACTACGGTATTTATAGAGCTAACTTAGTTATTGATAATGTTGCAGGAGATAACACTTTCCAAAATAGAATCATTGCTGAAGCAAAAGCTTTAAGAGGTTATTTCTATTTAGAGCTAGTTACTCAGTTTGGTGACGTTCCTTTAATTTTATCTGAACTTGCTCCTAGTGAGTACAATCAGTCAAGAACTCCAGCTGCAGAAGTTTATGCTCAGATTGAGCAAGATTTAACTGAAGCTGCTGCTGTTTTACCTCTTAAGAGTGCTTATGCAGATTTTGACAGATTTAGATTGTCAAGAGGTACTGCTCAAGGTTTATTAGGAAGAGCACACTTATTCCAAGAAGATTGGGGTGCTGCAGCTAATGTGTTAGGAGAAGTTATTAGTTCTCAAGAATATGCTCTAGAGCCAGATCTAGGAGTTTTATGGTCTGAAGCTGGTGAGCTTGGACAAGAGTCATTATTCGAAGCTGTTTATGTAACAACTGCAGGATATGATTGGGGTGCAAACGGTTACCCTTGGGGAGCTGCTGCAGAATCAAATATTCACATCCAATTAATGGGTCAAAGAGAAGGAGCTTTCTCTGGTGTTGATTCATTAAACAACGGATGGGGATTCAACTATCCTACACCTAAAATGTGGAATGCATTTGTTGATGCTGGTGATGAGACAAGAAGAAGAGCTACTATGATGAGCGAGGAAGAGTTTCTAGCTGCTGGTGGTGAAGTTAATGATCCAAATGCATTTGATTACCAAGGTTTCATCAGAAGAAAGTATGGTTCTTTCTCTACTGAGTCTAATGATGAAGTTTTCCAATTAAATTATGGTACAAACTGGAGATTACTAAGATATGCTGACGTTTTATTAATGGCTTCTGAAGCTAACTTCAGAAACGGTAGTGAAGGTCCAGCTAGAGATTTCCTTAATCAAGTTAGAAATAGAGCAAATTTAGATGACGTTACAGCATCAGGAAATGATCTATTTGAAGCTATCGTTAATGAAAGATTCTTAGAATTAGCTTTCGAAGGACATCGTTTCCTTGATTTAATCAGATGGGGTAGAGCTGCTGATGAAATTTCTGGCTTCCAAGCTGGAAAACATGAGTTGTTCCCTATTCCTCAAAATGAAATACTTACTGCTCCTAATTTAACTCAGAATCCTGGGTATTAATAGAAAGTAGATTTAGTATAAATGTATATTCAGGGAAGGAAATGTTTCATTTTCTTCCCTGAATTATTTTAGCCAATGGTAGTTATTGGAACACTATTATATAGTTTAATATACTACCTTTGAATAGCTAATTGTAAGTATGTATTGAAATCTATTCTGCAATATTCGAATTTTTGATTAATCGTTTTAAAGTATCAATGAAGCTATTAAGAATCATATTATTTTTCGCTTTTGTAAGTCTAATTTACTCTTGTTCAACTGATGAAATTTCAGTTGGTTCAAACAAAATTTTTGAGACATCTTCTAGTGAAAAAAATGGAATCCATTTTGAAAATAGACTTGAGGTAAATGATTCAATGAATTTTTTCTCCTATGGTTATTTTTATATGGGAGGTGGTGTTGTTATAGGTGATTTTAACCAAGATGAACAAGCCGATATCTTCTTTACAGGTAACATGGTTGATAACCATCTTTACCTAAATGAAGGCGAGCTTTCTTTTAAAGAAATAAGCCAATCAGCTGGTGTTACAGGTGATGGGCAATGGATGACAGGTGCAACTCTTGTAGATATAAACAACGATGGCAAAGATGATATCTATGTATCGGTTGCTGGAAAATGGAAGGATCGAAAAAATCTGCTCTTCGTAAATCAAGGCCTTGATGCGAATGGCATACCTACGTTTGAAAATCAAGCAGAAAGATATGGAATTGCAGATGAAGGCTACACTATTCAGTCTGTATTTTTCGATTATGATAAAGATGGAGACCTTGACTTATATGTGGGAAATTACGAGCCAACCCCTTTTAACTATGTAACTGGTCAATATAGAAACAAAACAAATAAATTTTCTTACGAAGCAAGTGATCATCTCTACAAAAATAATGGTGATGGATCTTTTTCGGATGTATCCAAAGAGGCTGGCATATATCAATTTGGTCTTACCATAGGGTTGCTGTCAAACGACTTTAATAATGACGGTTGGCCTGATCTTTATGTATCAAATGATTTTCATACGCCAGATCGATTTTTCATAAATAATGGGGACGGGACTTTTTCAGATATGATAAATGAATCTATTATGCACACAGCGTTTTATGGAATGGGTGTTGATGCATCTGATTATAATAGAGATGGCTTAATAGATCTTTTCCAACTAGATATGGCAGCCGCTGATAATTACCGTTCGAAGGCTAATATGGCGAGTATGGATGTAGAAGGATTTCGCAACATGATAAGATTTGGTTTCGGACATCAATACATGTATAATGCCTTACAAACAAATCAAGGTATAAAGGATAATGGCATACCTTTCTATTCGGAAACAGCTAAAATTAATGGTTTAGATAAAACCGATTGGAGTTGGGCATGCTTATTTGCAGACTACAATAACGACGGATTTGATGATTTATTTATAAGTAATGGATCAAGAAGAGATATCAATAATAAAGATTATTTTAACTGGCTAGAAAGAGTAGATGTTAGCTTGAAAATCAAGTATAAGGCTTTAGGTGTTCAGGAACTCACCGAGAAGATGCCTGCACAACGCATCGATAATTACATCTTTAAAAATATTGATGGAGAAAGATTTGAAAAGAGTAACGAAGACTGGGGATTGCATTTTGAAGGATTTTCCAATGGTTCCGCTTATGCTGATCTAGACGGTGATGGAGACCTAGAGTTAATCGTAAATAATATTGATTCTACAGCTTCTATATTTAGGAATTTATCTGTAGAGAATGGTAATGAAAATACATTGCAAATACAATTAAATGGACCTGATCTGAACCGACATGGAATTGGTGCGAGAGTTGAGTTGAAAGGAGGCGAAGACATAATAATGAAAGAGCACACACTCGTAAGAGGATTCCAATCTTCTATTGATCCTGTTATGCATTTTGGGCTCGGGGCCCAAAGTAAAATAAATCAAGTTCT
>CAZSKA010000188.1:0-7897 GCA_964607315.1 uncultured Saprospiraceae bacterium
GAGTAAATCGATGTTGTTAGTTGCCTATTATGAGCAATATGAGGAAGAAGCACTACAAAATTTTTCAGAAACATTTAATGCATATATTCGAAGGACTCCTGGGCTTTCAGATGATAGAAGAAATATATTCAAAAAACTAATAAAATTTGTAAAAATCCTACATAAAGGACGCTATCAACCCGAAGTACTACCTAAACTAAAAAAAGATATTATAAACACTCCTGCACTACCATCAAGACAATGGTTTTTAGAAAAATTAGAACATATAAAAATAGAAAATGAATAAATTCCAATCCAGTACTGGACCAACTAAAATCGAAGAAATTAGATCTTTCGAGACCTTCACACAAAAAAACGATGACCTTTCAAATTGCACCATCAGAAACATTGATTTTTCGAATAAAAATCTGGACTGGGCCAAGATTAATGTTGATCATTCTACCTTCATAGGCTGTACTTTCAAAACTGCTGACCTCAGCTATCTCATCTCCCTTTGCACCATGATTTTTAATGAACCTAAAGGACTTCCTTACCAGGTTTATAGATCAAGTGTTTATAGTTATGAGGAGCTAAACAAGACCGTAGATAATGTAACAATAGATCTGACTATTTACAATCATTTTTCTAAGTATCGAGATATCAGAAACATCAATGAAACTTTATACCAAAGATCACATGACCATGCAATTGATGAAGCATTATTAGATGTTTTAGATAGTAAAAATGACCGAAAAAGTCTAGGTTTTATGGGTGGGCACAGCGTAAAACGTGATAGTGATGTGTTTAAAAACTCAGCTTTACTTGCATTTAAACTAGCAAAAGAAGGATATTTTATTGTTACAGGAGGAGGTCCTGGTATTATGGAAGCTGCGAATATGGGTGCCTATTTTGCGAATTACTCTGAAAAAGACCTACTGGAATCCATAGATTATATTGCTCAGCAAGCACATTATACGAATAAAAATTATGAGGCTTACGCCCAAAATATAAAAGAAAAATTCCCTGATGGAAGGGAAAGTCTATCCATCCCAACATGGTTCTATGGACACGAGCCAAGCAATGCATTTTCGAAATATATTGCAAAATATTTTTCTAATGCGGTAAGAGAAGATACGCTATTAGCAATCTGTTTACATGGTATTGTATTTTGCCCAGGTAGCGCAGGAACTATTCAGGAGGTTTTTGCGGATGCGGCTCAAAATCACTATGTGACTTACGACTTTGTTAGTCCTATGGTCTTTTATGGTACAGATTATTACCAAAAAAAACTACCAGTAATGCCTTTATTAACTAATCTAAGTTCAAATAAAGATTATAGTAAGTTTATCTTAAACACGGACAATCAAGAGGAGATCATCGATTTCATTAAAGATCGACCACCACTTAAAAACTAAGGCATTTCTGCTTCAAAATACATTAGCATATTGCAAAAAAAGGGATAGTTGCTAAATCAACTATCCCTTTTAATTTTTATTCTAAGAACTCTGCAGAGTTAAACCAGCATGATGCAGATTAAAGAACTTGTTTCTATATAAAGCTATCAAAGTTTATTCGTTTCCTTCGTCATCTCCCTCTTCCTCTTCTTCCTCGGCAACAATCTTGTCTTCATCAATTTCCAGCATAATATGTCTGTTTTCCATATGATGATGCTTTAACTGATTAATTAAATCATCGCTTTTAGTAATAAATCTCTTACCATTACTTTTGTCAAGCTTAAGATCTATTAATTGTTGTGCATATTCTTTACACTTTTCAGGTTGATCTGTATAGTAATGTATTTGAGCTAGATTATAAAGAGCAGATGATCTTACATTTTTCTCTTGTTTTTTATCGCCTGTATACTTCTTAGTTAAACCTTCATAATAATTAATTAGCGGAGCTAAATCTGTTTTGACTTGCTCTATTGGTTGATTAAACCTCATCTTCTTAAAAATTGCATTTAATGCACTCATTGCATCGCCTGACATCTTATATTCTGGATGTTTTTTACCTGATATTTGCTTAAATCTAGCACTAGCATTTATAGGTGAATAACCATAAGTAATATTTAACATTGATTGTCCATATGTTCTCATATTATTATCAAACTCATCCTCAAACTCCAAAACTTTACCGGTAATTCTATCAGCATGTTCCTCTACCGCCGCTTTCCTAGTTTTCAATTTATTAGTTGAATAATTATACTCTCTTTTCGGAGAATAAAAATAACTTTTATATCCTTCTCTACTTTCAGCAACTTCCTCTTCCTCCTCTACTTCTACTCCTGTTAAAAATGGATTAGAACTTTCCTCTTCTTCCTCTTTTTTTGATGCTTTTTTTGCAGCTTCTTTTGCTTTTCTTTCTTCTATTTTCTTCTTTTGTTTTTCAGATAACAATTCATTTCTAGGTCCATTAATAGAAGTCCTCCATCTTCCTTCGGTCTTCGAAGATGCTGAATATGTAATAGTAGTGCTAGTTACATTTCCTTCTTTATCTTTATTTTTTTTCTCATGCTTATCAACGGACATAGAACCTCTTGCAAAATAACGATTAGAATTTCTCAAGCGCACAGTTCCACCTTCTTCTACATATTCCCATCCATATAATGTTATATCTTCAGTATTTGGTCCTGAAACAGAAAATGTTCTTTTATCTTTTTCAACATAATTATAAGGTAAATTCGCATGTTGAATTTTGATAGTTTTGCTTTTGATATTAGGTCTTTGCGCATTAAGATTAAATACAAGGAAACTTAATAGAAAGCTTAAAATTAGGTATCTCATAAAACTTGGTTTTAAATGTTTGGTATTAATAAATTTTTCGTCTTCGATTGAAAACGATGAAGAGTACCTTAAGTTCGAAAAGTCTTTCACATAAGAATAATAGAATATCCTTTTAAGAAAAGTCATAACAAGTCATTGGTGCTAAACAAAGTTTCGCAATCAACCCAAATATAGTGATTTTGATAATTATCAAGGTTTTTAAGCAATAGAAAACATTAAACCTAGAGATCATTCTAGTTTAATGCGCTCTTGTATGTCTCTAAGCAACGAGCCCTTGCCAGCTTATGATCAACGATAGGTGTAATATAATCTGATGTTCCATATTCAGGCACCCATTTCGATATATATTCCTTTTTCTTATCAAATTTATCCATTTGTGAAGTGGGATTAAATATTCTGAAGTATGGAGCAGCATCTGTCCCACAACCAGCTGCCCATTGCCATCCTCCTACATTGCTTGCTAAATCAAAATCTAGTAATTTCTCAGCAAAATATGTCTCCCCCCAACGCCAATCTATAAGTAAGTGTTTGGTTAAAAAACTAGCTACAACCATCCGAACTCTATTATGCATAAATCCTGTCTGATTTAATTCTCGCATTCCAGCATCCACCATAGGATAACCTGTCTTCCCAGCGCACCAAGCCTGAAATTCATCTTCATTATTTCTCCATTCTATACGATCATATTTTGCTCTAAAAGCATTCTCTTCTACATGGGGAAATGCATCTAAGATAGAACTATAAAAATCTCTCCATATCAACTCACTTAAGTACACCTCATTTAATCCTATTGCCTTTCTTGCTTTTTCTCTTATACTTATTTTACCAAACCTATAATGAATACCTAGTTTCGATGTACCAGCAATTGCAGGGAAATCCCTATTCTTATCGTAGTCCTTTATTACGTTCTGTCCGACTTCTTCAGGTGGAATGGCAAAGGCTCCCGATTGAAAACCCATATCCCGGAGTGAAATAAGAGGGCTCTTATCCATTTGGGCGTAAGCCTCCGAATACTTATCGTTAGGATATTCCTTAAAAAAGTAAGAAGACTGTTGTAAACCTCTAGAATTTAATTTTTCTAACCATTTTCTCTTATACGGAGTAAAAACGACATATGGTTCGCCATCATTTTTCCTTACCTCATTAGACTCAAAAATCACATGATCTTTGTACGTATGAAAATCTATTCCTTGCTTATTGCAGATTGTTTTTACTGAATCATCTCTATCTTTTGCATATACTTCATAATCCCTATTTACATAAACAGCATTAGGTTTATATTCTTCTAAAACATCTTTATACACGTCTTCAGGAAAGCCACAATAAACCCTTAAATCTGAACCTTTTAACGCAAGTTCATCTTTCATTTCTTTGATCGTATTATGAATATATTCCACTCTGGAATCAGCTTTATTTTCTAACTTATCCAAAATATTTTTATCAAAAATAAAAATGGGAATAACTTCTTTGCTGTTTTTTAATGCATGATATAAGCCAGCATTATCGTAAAGTCTTAAATCTCTGCGTAACCAGAATATAGATCGATTGTATTTAGTGGTCATTCAGCTTGTTTGGAAACTAACAGAAAGAATAAAAGATTTGTTGAAAGAATGTGATTCTTTTGATTTTCCATAATGTACAGTAATAGTATATTTGCTGAAATTTTTGGGCTTTAAGCCCAAAAGCAAAACGAGATTTATGAGAAATTCAGCATTTATAGCTTTTATAGCAATCACATTACTTTTATGTTTTTCATGCCAAGATTCACCAAAATTATCAGAAGATATGCAGAAAGTAGCCGATCAAAAATCGGCATATGAAGCAAATCCGAACAAAGAGACAGCTGCGGGATATTTAGCAGCCGTTAGTCTGTATAGTGGTGCGCACAGAGGTGAAAACAAAACTAAAGAATTGTTGATGGAGGCATCAAAAATTGCAAAGAAAGAAGGGCAAAATTTGATTGCTGCAAGTATGTCTAACGAATTAATTAAGCAATTTCCTGATGATGGCGATAATAAATCAAGACTTATTGATCTAGCAAATACAATGCAAACAGCTGGCAAACGTGATGCTGCAGCTAACTTAAAGTATTTCTTAACCAAAAAATATCCTGAGTTTTCAGCTAAAAATGGTATTGTGCTACCAGGTGGCATGCCTGAAAATGTGGACACTTTAATTAAAATGAGAGCATTAGAAATTTTTGGAGAAGGATCGGCAAATGGATTAGATCGAAATGCTTCTTTCAGGTATGTTGACGCTGTAGAAGCTTATGCTATGGTATATAATGAAAAAATAGAGACTCCTAAGTATTTATTCCATGCTGCAGAAGTTTCAAGAACTCTAGGAACAATCAAAAAATCATTAAGTCTTTACGATTGGATATTAGCAAAATACCCAGATGATGAAAATGCACCAAAAGCAATGTTCTTAAAAGGTTTTATTCTAGAAAATGACCTAAATAATTTAGATGGTGCTAAAGAAGTTTATACTTCATTTATAGAAAGTTACCCTTCACATGAATTTGCATCGGCAGCTGAGTTTAGTCTAAATAACTTAGGTAAAACAGATGCTGAAATGCAAGCTGAATTAGAACGATTACAGAAAGAAAACGCCGGTAAATAAGACGATTCCAGTACATTTTATTTCTAGTCTATTTGAAAACGACTTCTTGTGTTACGAAAGGACTAAACTTAGTTCCTTTAACTTTAGCCTCTACCTCTAATCGATAGTGAGATTTTGCTTTTTTTGCAAATTTTGCAGCTTTGACAATACCCTTAAAGAGGAAATTACTTCTTTCTAATTCATCCATCTTCGACACTTTCTCACTATAAGTCAGACTAAAAGGAATTTCTAGCATCTGCATTGCTTCTACTTGATGAGTTTCGTCAATCTTCTCATTAACCATGGTATATTCATCTATTAACTTATTTTTTCCTCTTCCTCTAGAATATTTTTCAATCAACTTAATAGAAATACTTTCAACGACCTCATCATTTTTTGCTTGAAGAACAATGACACCATTGATCTCCTGAGACTTCCTATCATAAGAATCTTCCACTTGAACGGCAATTTTAAGGCCTTCTATACCAAACCACTTTTTTACTTTCTTAAGCATATATATTTATATTACTTATTAGATAACTGAAAACTATACAATTAAATTCCTAGAGCAATAAATTCTAGACAAAAAATAGAATTTATTATATAAATCTTTTATGCCAACTGTTTTCAAGAGGTTTTACCCATTCTCTCAAAAATTCTTCTTTGTTTTTTACATTATTATCAAAGAAAAGTGAATCCGAGTCAATACTCTTTTCATTATACTTCTCTGACAAATCATTCATTTTCACGGTCTTAACAACATCATCTTCAAGGTAACAGAACTCTGTCCGACCCATCATGTCCACATTATATTTGGAACCGATATCTTTAATAAATCGAACGGAAGAATCAATAGAACATCCACTTGCTGACGCATTTTCAGATTCATCAACAAAAAGGCAGATAAATTTATGATGAAATAAATTCCCGTAGGCTTTCAGCTTATTATTATGACTTACCCAATGCGTTACAAATTCTCTAACGGAGGGAATAATTTCATCCATTTCATCGTCGGAAAAGAAACGATCAGCTTGGTAAATCCAAACTTTTGAAGAATCATCTAAAGCAATTAATTCTGTCATTTTACCAATTATTAGATTGTACAATCATTTCTGCTAAATCATAAACCATAACTTGATCTTGCTTTTCCTCTGCTTTGATTCCATCTCCCATCATGGTAAGGCAGAAAGGACAATTTGCTGCAACTATTTCAGCTCCTGTTTCCACGATCTCTTCTACCCTTTCTGTATTAATCCTTTTGTCACCAGGTTCATCTTCTTTGAACATCTGCGCACCACCTGCTCCACAGCAAAGCCCTTTTGTTCTGCAACGTTTCATTTCTTTTAGATTTCCATCTAAAAAACTCAATATTTCGCGAGGCGCTTCGTATTCACCATTTACTCGACCTAGATAACAAGAATCATGATATGTGATCGTTTTTCCTTTGAATGCACCTCCTTCTACCTTTACCTTACCAGATTGTAGTAATTCGTTTATTAGTTGAGTGTGATGAATTACTTCATAATTTCCACCTAATGCTGGATATTCATTCTTTATTGTATTGAAACAATGAGGACAGGCAGTCACCACTTTTTTGATGCCATAAGAATCCATAGTCTGAATATTTTGGATAGCCATCATTTGGAATAAAAATTCATTGCCGGCTCTTCGAGCTGGGTCTCCAGTGCAAGCTTCTTCATTACCGAGAATAGCAAATGAAATACCTGCATTATTCAAAATCGTAGAAAATGCTTTAGTTACTTTTTGTGCTCTAGCGTCAAAGCTACCTGCACAACCTACCCAAAACAGATAGTCTACTTCTTCTCCAGCAGCTTGTACTTCAGAGAAAAGTTTTACTTTTTTCTTATTCATATGTTTTCTGATTCTTCATTATAATCCTTTGCCCATTTATCTCTATCATCAGGAATAGACCATACGGCGCCACTATTTTCTATAGAGTTGAACATCGGTGTCCAGTCAGCTGGGCCTTGGCCTTCACTTAATAATTCGTATCTTCTTAACTTTAGAATTGGTTCTAAAGGATTGATCATTACAGGACATGCTTCTACGCATGCATTACAAGTAGTACATGCGTGAATTTCTTCTTTGGAAATGTAATCAAATAAAGATTTTCCATCGTCAAAATTATCTTTAGATAAGATAGACTTTTGCTTTGCATCGCTTGCAAAATAGATATCTTGTTGACTATCAATTTTCTCTGCAACCTCCTCTACTCTATCACGAATATCCATCAAAACCTTTCTAGGAGATAACTTCTTTCCGGTAATGTTAGCAGGGCACTGATCTGTGCATCTACCACATTCTGTGCAAGAATAACTATCCATTATATTTTTCCAACTTAAGTCAAACACATCTTTCGCACCAAATTCAGGCAAGTCCTCACTCATTTCCTCCTGTTCCACTGAAATTCCCATCATAGATTTTACCTCATTCATAATCTCAGGCATATTATCCATCTCACCTCTTGGTTGAAGTTTAGAAAAATATATATTAGGAAAGGCTAACATTATATG
>CAZSKA010000189.1:0-7837 GCA_964607315.1 uncultured Saprospiraceae bacterium
ATCTAAATCAGTACAAACAAATTTTAAAGAAAGCAAAATCTGTAAAAGAAATACTGGAAGTACAAGAAAAGATTCGGAATATAGAAGAAGAAATAGAGAGTAAAAAAGGACGACTCAAATTTTTAGATGATAAAGTCCTATTTTCTACTTTATCTCTTGATTTAACTCAACAAATAGAGGTGAAAGCAAAGAGGTCAAACTTTAGTGAAAGGATTTCAAAAGCATTTAAAAATGGAGGTAGTTCATTTTTGAGCTTTATTGTAGGTTTGGTAAATCTATGGCCATTTATACTTTTAATAATCATTCTTCTTTTTGTAAGAAAACCATTGTGGAATAAGATTAGAGGGAAGAAGGAATAATTAGGAATGGACAACAAAAGTGGAAATAGACGAACACCTGAGGTGAAAACCCCTACGACTAATGTAGCCTGAACTTAACAAACTTCACTTGGTTGGCCGTCAGGTATATTTTGTTTCTATAAGTCTGCAAGAAAATTAAACATAGAGAAACCATAATACGTATAGATTTGTTATATTTATACGTAAATAAAATATTATGGATTCGAAGTTAACATTGAGTTTAGATTCTTCAGTGATATCCCAAGCTAAAATATATGCTAAATCAAGAGACATGAGTTTGTCCAAATTGATTGAAATGTACCTTAAATATGTAACCAAGGAAGATGTAGAGAAGACCAAAATATCTCCAATTGTTGAGGAACTTACAGGAGTTATAACTCTAGAAAGTAAAGACTATAAAAAAGATTATTCAAATTACTTAGCAAAGAAATATCAATAATGGATAAAATATTAGTTGATACGAATGTGGTTTTAGATTTGCTTTCTGAACGTAAAGAATTTATTAAAGAAACTCAAATATTCTTCACCTTAGCATCTCAAAACAAATTTAAGTTATTTGTTTCAACTCTCACTTTTGCCAATGCATATTATATTTTGGTAAATCAAATGAAGATTAGCGGAGCTCAAAAGATATTAAGAAAGTTTAAAATATTGGTTGACTGTGTTTCATTTGATGAAAAGATACTGGAACTATCATTAGACTCAAAATTCAAAGATTACGAAGATTCAATTCAATACTATTCAGCATTAGCTTGTTCAGCAGATTTAATAGTAACTCGGAATAAAAAAGATTTCAAATTAAGTAGTTTGCCAGTTCTAGATGTAAAGGAATACCTCATATTAAAAAGTGCTAACTTATAAAAAAACCTAAACGTTGATGAGATTAGATTTTCTTTCGTCGTCCACTTCCTACCTCACCCCTTCACACTCTTCACAAATTCCTTTATCGCCTCTTCAACTGCTCCATGAACACCTATGTGTTTTATGAATGCACTACCTACTATCGCACCATCACATTTCTGATTCACCTGCTGATACATCTCATGATCTTTGATTCCGAATCCAGCAAGAATTGGGTTTTTGAGAGATAAGTTATTCAATTTGTCTAGATAATCATTTGTCTGGTTTTGTTGATTAGCTGTTTTGGTGCTACCCGTTGTACTAGAGCTGGCAACAGCATATAGAAATCCAGAACTCAATGCATCTAATTGCTGGATTCTTCGATCCTGAGTTTCTGGTGTTACTAGAAATGTAAATGTGAGATTGTACCTTGTTAACTGATCTTTCCATTCCCTTTCGTATTCTATTATAGGAAGATCTGGCAAGATAAATCCATCAATTCCCACTTCAGCCGCTTTCTCCAAAAATGATGACACGCCATATTGAATTACCGGATTCAAGTATCCCATAAGAACGATGGGAATCTGTGTATGCTTACGAAGATCTTTCAACTGATTGAATAGTACATCTATTGACATTCCATTTTCAAGTGCTACTTCGGAGCTATTCTGAATAGTAGGTCCATCGGCTAATGGATCACTAAATGGGATGCCAAGCTCTATAATGTCTGCACCTGCTTTTTCAAGAGAAAGGATAGTAGGAAGTGTGTCATTTAGTTGAGGATAACCTGCAGTGAAGTATATATTCAAAGTGGAATCCTGCGGATTTTTATTGGAAAAGTAATTGACTAGTCTGTTCATAAATTTTGTTTTGCCTTAATAAATGTAGCGAGATCTTTGTCACCTCTTCCTGACAGGTTAATAACTACATTATCCGAGGGAGAGAATGTGAGTTTAGGGAGAATAGCGGTTGCGTGAGCAGTTTCTAAAGCGGGAATAATTCCTTCTAATTTTGTTAATTCGAAAGCTGAATTAATAGCTTCAGAGTCGGTACTCGAATAGAATTCCGCTCTTTTAGTATCGAATAGATGAGCGTGAAAGGGGCCAATTCCGGGATAATCTAATCCCGCTGATATACTATGCGGCTCTACCACTTGACCATCCGCAGTTTGCATCATCAAACTTTTACTCCCATGCAATACACCAATAGTTCCCAGTGCTGTCGTCGCTGCACTTTTCCCCGAATGTACTCCTTCACCAGCTGCCTCCACGGCAATCAAGCGCGTTGATTCATTATCTGCAAAATGATAAAAGGCACCTGCTGCATTAGAACCTCCTCCTACACAAGCAATGACTGCATCAGGATTCTCCTTGCCTGTCTTTTCTTTTAGTTGCCATTTGATTTCCTCACTGATGACACTTTGAAATTTTGCAACCATATCAGGGTAGGGGTGAGGACCTACAACTGATCCTATCAAATAATAAGTTTCTGGGTTATTAATCCAGTCTCGTATCGCCTCATTAGTCGCATCTTTTAAGGTCTTACTTCCTGAATGAACGGCTTCTATGCGAGCACCAAGCATGCGCATTCTGTTTACATTTGGCGCTTGCCTTTCTACATCTTTTGCACCCATATAAACAATGCACTCTAAACCCATCAAGGCACAAACTGTAGCAGTCGCAACTCCATGTTGTCCTGCTCCTGTTTCCGCTATAATTCTCGTTTTTCCTAATTGCTTCGCTAAGAGTATTTGCCCTATCGTATTATTCACTTTATGCGCTCCCGTATGATTCAAATCCTCTCTTTTCAGATAGATATTTGCTCCATACTTTTCACTTAATCGCTCCGCCAAATATAGTGGACTTGGACGCCCAACATAGTCTTTCAATAAAGCATGAAAAGACTTTTTAAATGCATCATCATCAATAATTGATTGATAATTTTGCTGTAACTCCTCTATGTGAGGATGTAACATTTCCGGGATGTATGCTCCACCAAACTTCCCATAATATCCATGACTATCAACCGAATACTTTCCCATTATCTATAAATCTTTTAATCTTTGTAATATCTTTTACTCCCGGCGCTAACTCAAAGCCACTATTCAAATCCACTCCCACACAATAAGGATGAATCTTTACAATTTCGTTAAGCAAATCTTCTTCCTTTATTCCACCACTCAGTAAAAAATTCTTATTTAAATCTAATTTTTTGAGCTCTTCATAATCCCACTTTTCTCCTGTACCGCCGTAGGTTTTTCCTCCACTGTCAAGTACATAGACATCCACCAAGTCATGATATGCCTGAATTTCCTCCTTTGTCACGCCCTTACTCATTCGAAAAGCTTTAGAAATGAACAAATCCTTTCGCTTATTTTCTGCCATTAATGTTCTTAGACTTTTCACATAAGCTGGATCTTCATCTCCATGTAATTGGACGCCGTATAGATCGTGTTTTAATACCATGGAAAGTATATAATCATGACTAGCATTTACAAAAACGCCTATCTTGTTTAGATCTGTTTGGACAGCTGGTGCATCACCTACAAACCTTGGACTTTTATCGTAAAATATCATTCCCATGAAATAAACATTGAGCTTTGATAAAGCATCTATGTTTTCTTTTAAGCGCATACCGCATACTTTTATAATCATCTTCCTGTTGTTAATTTTGATATAAATTCTTTTGCCGTTTTTCCCGGTGCATCATCTTTCATAAAGTATTCTCCCATCAAGAAACCTCTATAACCTTTTTCATATAATTCTTGTACTTTTTCTACCTCATTTAAGCCACTTTCTGAGACTAAGACACTACTATTTGGCAGGTCTTTTTTCATTGATAAAGAATGTTCTATTGATACATGAAATGTTTTTAAATTCCTGTTATTAACCCCTATCAAATCTGCTTTATCATAGATTTTTTCTAGCTCTTTTTTATCGTGTAATTCCAGTAAAACCTCCATGCCTAATTCATGTGCTAAATCCGTATATTCTTTAATCTCTTCAGCCTTCAAAATAGATGCTATAAGTAATATTACATCTGCTCCCATTGCCTTGGATTCATGAATTTGGTATGAATCAATAATAAATTCTTTTCTAAGTATTGGTTTTTTTGTTGAGTGCCTAGCGGCCTCAAAGTCTGCCTTGCTTCCTCCGAAAAAGTTATTGTCTGTCAAACACGATATTCCAGCAACGCCAGCTAAGTCATAAGCTTTTACGATTTGCGATACATCTGCCTGAGCATGTATCCAACCTTTGGAAGGGCTTTTTCTTTTGAATTCAGATATTATACCGCTGCTCTTGGCTTCTGTTAGAGCAGCAACAAGTGAGGCACAATGCCTCGTATAATACCTTGAACCTTGCAATTCATCTAAGGATGCTTTAGTCTTTGAGGCCCCGACCTCCATCCTCTTAAAGGCTACAATTTCGTCTAATATATGTGCCATTATCCTACTGCTTTTTTGAAACATTGAAATGCCGCACCGCTATCTATTGATCTTTGGGCGTAAGCCACACAGGCTTCATAATCTTCTTCCATACCACTTGCTTGTATTGCCATTGCTGAATTTGCCAAAACGACCTGCTTTTGCTGATTAGTCGCTTTGTTTTCCAGAACAGAAAGGAAAATTTTAGCCGCCTCTGCCACAGTTGCACCTCCGTAAATGTCAGATTCAAGAACCGCCTGGAAACCCAAGTCTTCAGGACTTTTGATGGAATCCGTCGTTCGCCTCACTATCCGTACATTTCCAGTTAAAGAAATTTCATCGTATCCATCCATACTGTGAACGATGGTATGACGCGTTTCAAGTTGCTGGTAAACGTACTTGTAAAGACGCATAACTTCCTGATGAAAAACACCAATCAACTGATTTTTCGGTTGAGAAGGATTCACCATAGGTCCAAGCAAATTAAAGATACTGCTCATGCCGAATCCTTTCCGAATAGGCCCAACTGCTTTTAATGCCGGATGGAATAAAGGCGCATGAAGAACGCAAATGTTATTTTGATCTAACTGCTTTTCAAGTTGCTTAGGATCATTTGTGAATTTATATCCCAGATGCTCCAAAACATTCGAAGAACCACATATCGATGACACGCCATAATTCCCATGTTTAGCGACTTTCACTCCAGCACCCGCCACCACAAAAGCGGAGGTAGTGGAAACATTAAAAGTGTTTTTACCGTCGCCTCCAGTTCCACAAAGATCAATGGCATTATAGGCGCTTAAGTCAACAGGAATCGCTAACTCTAATAGAGCATCCCTAAATCCCAGCAACTCTTCTACTTGTACATTCCGCATCTTGTAAACCGTCAGGAATGAGGCGATCTGATACTCATTGTAAGCGCTTTTAGCAATATTCAAAAAAACATCTTTCGCTTCTTGTCTACTTAGACTATGGTTCAAAAATAATTTGCTTAATATCTCTTTCATTTTAACGAATTAATCCAGTTTTCAATAATTGTTTTTCCTTTAGGTGTGAGGATGCTTTCCGGGTGAAATTGGACACTTTGAATGTTGTAATCTTTGTGTCGCATTGCCATAATTGTTCCATCGTCTGTCTGAGCAGTAACTTCTAAACACGCAGGGAAATCTTCTTTTGCCACTATCCAACTATGGTAACGCGCTGCTTCAAATTCATCTCCTATATCCTCCAGAATTCCCGTCTCTTGCAATGTCTTCACCTTGCTGGAAATTCCATGATATACCTTACTTGTATTTTCTATCTTTCCTCCAAAATGCTGTCCTATAGCCTGATGACCAAGACATACTCCAAGGATTGCCGTTGTTTTCGCATGATCTTCTAAAAATTTCAACAATAAACCTGCTTCTTCAGGAATTCCAGGTCCAGGTGAAATGAGGACCCCATCATATTGGTCAATAGCATCCAAAGGGATGTATTTATTTCGAATCACATCCAACTTAATATTGGGAATTTCTTCCAGCATATGAGCTAGATTATAAGTGAAAGAATCGTAATTATCTATTAGTAAAATGTTCATTATCGGATTATTTTTTCAGCTAATTCAATGGCTTTTTTCAAAGCACCTAATTTGTTATTTACTTCTTCCAGTTCTTTTTGGGGAACAGAAGAAGCTACGATTCCTGCTCCAGCTTGATAATATAAAGTGTGGTCTTTGCTAAGAAAAGAACGGATGAAAATGGCGTGATTGATGTTGCCATTAAAACCAATGAAACCGATGGAGCCGCCATAGAAATTTCTACTTGTTGGTTCGTATGTGTCAATCAATTCCATCGCTTTATATTTAGGTGCACCGGACAAAGTTCCAGCTGGAAAAGTATCACCGAAAACTCGAATAGGATTAGTGCCTTCTTTTAGTTTTCCTTGAACTTGTGATACGATATGCATGACATGTGAGAACGACTGGATTTCTTTGTACTTGACTAATTCTACCTCTCTCGCATTTCTACTCAAATCATTTCTTGCAAGATCTACTAACATGACATGTTCTGCGTTTTCCTTTTCATCTGCTAATAATTCTTTCTTGCTTTGTTCGTCAATTACTGGATCACCAGTTCGCTTTACCGTTCCAGCAATGGGATCAATATGAGCCATTTTATCATTAATGCGAATCTGCGTTTCTGGACTTGATCCCATCAAATGGAAATCTTCAAAATCGAAGTAGAATAGATAAGGCGAAGGATTAATAGCTCTTAATGCTCTATACACATTGAAATCATCGCCAATGAATTTTTGTTGGAATCTGCGAGAAGGAACCATTTGGAAAACATCACCTCTATAGCAATGTGAAATGCAATTTTCAACGATTTTTATAAAATCCTCATCTTGCATATTGCTCGATTCATCTCCATTCATTTCGAAAGGAAAATACATACTTCCCGTCTTGAAGGTTTGTTCCACAATATTGCCTAATTCATGTTTGCCGCCATTCATCACGTTTTCGTAGAAGGTGACTTTTTGATGGAAATGGTCAAAGGCAATTACGTATTTATATAATACGAGATGGATGTCGGGAACATCGTGTTTCGGCTTCTTTTGAAATTTGATTTCCTCGAAATAAGAAATGGCATCATAACTGATGTATCCATATAATCCGCTGCTAGGTTCATTCTTGTCTTCAACCTGGAACAGGTCTATGAACTCTTGAATGCCAGCATCGATTGCAGTGGAATGAAGGTGTTGTTTATTGCCTTTGATATTGGCATCTATAATTCCATTACTGACTTTGAATTCAGCGAGAGGGCTGCACGCGATAAAGCTAAATTTCCCTTTTTGGATATGGAAATCGGTACTTTCCAACAAGGTACACATCCGGAATTTATCTCTTAACTGTAGATAAGTTTGAACGGGTGTATTCTTGTCAGCTAGGTATTCTTCTTTTACCGTTTTGATTGTGATTTTATCCATTTTTTTCTTTTTATTCTTTGGGCGTAAGCCAAAAAAAAAGTCTTCCCAGATGACCCGGAAAGACTTTATATCTTATACTTATATATACTAAAATAGCTGGGTCACAAAACGTATGTTTTGCACCACCAATAGTTATTTATATATAGATTTTGTTTCATAATTACTACAAACATATAATTTTCTAGAGAAATGATTTCCTAAATTCTTCTTAAAATTTTGTAGCTTCGAACTGAAACATAAATTAATTCGT
>CAZSKA010000190.1:0-7837 GCA_964607315.1 uncultured Saprospiraceae bacterium
ATTGAAAGATTAAGTAAAAAGAAATGCGACATTATGGAGTTAAATTGGTATAAGGTTAAATTTCAGATTAACTTTGAAAAAAGTATGCTAAAAGAAAAAGGGTAGGATTCAAGCGAACCTTGATTTCCTACCCATTAACACACCATGAAAAACTTTATCTTGTAACTTATTCGTTACGGGTACAAATATATAACCTTTTATAGTTCACACCAAATAATTTTAATAAAAAAAATATTAAAATTTAGTTAAGAAATTAAAAGTGATTGATAACCAATGTTGTAACACTAAATTAATTTATTGAAAATCCTAATAATTCCATTCTTGGCTCAAATTTCAAACTATTTTCAATCATCATTGACGCCTCATTTATACTACTCGAAACTACTTTAGGTATTTGTTGCTGTTTAATTACTTGCTGTTTAATGTTACTTAGTTGATTTATAGGAGAAACATCTGTTTGTTTGGGAAATTCTTCCATTACGACTTGATCTAAATCATATGTTTCTTTCAGGTAATTTTTAATATCTAATAAAGATTTATATTCATCAACTAAACCGAGTTCTTTAGCTTTTGATCCAATATATACTCTTCCTTCTGCAATTTCATATGCCTTTTCTAAAGGAAGATCTCTACCTGAAGCTACTTTTTCTACAAATGTTTTATAAATGAAGTCAGTTTCATTTTGATATTTCACTTCCATTTCAGGAGTAAGTGGAACAAAAAGTTCTGGAGATGGATTATAAGGACTTGTTGAATATTTAGTGTAGTTAATACCAACGTGCTTTTTCATAGTCTCATCAAGCTGAGGAAAAAGCATAAAAACACCTATTGAACCTAGAATACTATTTTTCTGAGCAAAAATCTTATCAGAATTCATAATTATATAATAGCCTCCACTCGCCGCAACATTTCCAACAGAAGCTATAACGGGTATACCCTTAGCTTTTGTCTTTTCTATCTCATTCCAAATTTCTTCACTTGCAAATGCACTTCCGCCTCCTGAATTCATTCGAATAACAACTGCCTCATATTCTCCTGATTCTCTAATATGTTTGAACTCTTTTTTTAGATTTTCAGAAGAAATGCCTTCTCCCTGATATACAACAGGTCCTTCCATCACAACATATGCAACATTTGCCTTTTTTGACTTCGATGTGACTTCTGTTCTATATTGGCTCAATGGAAGAAAATCCGACTTTTTAAAATTGTACTTTGAACGGATTCTTTCTTTATAATCAGCTTCGTGAAGTATGGCATCAACTAATTTTTCATTTAATGAACTTTGGGCTCTAGCCCCTAAATCATTTGCAATAACTTTTTCCCAAAATGAAGCATCTCTTCCTTTATTAGTGCTTAGAAAATCGATTAGTAAGCCATGCATGCCTTCAATCAATTCCATGTATTGTTCCTTGTTTTCTGGACTTGGTTCAGAATTTGTAAAAGCTTCAGTATATCCTTTATATTTTCCTGCTTTATAAATTGCCATTTTTATATCCCATTTATCAAGTGCCTCCTTGAAATGACTCAAGATTACTCTATAACCTGTCAAATTAAGTGAACCCAAAGGATGAATAAAAATAGAATCTGCTTGGCTTGCTAGCATATATCCAGATTGAGTAAAATAATCTCCATAAGCGAAGACATCTTTATTGCTCTCAGACTTGAAATTTTTTATAGCATTAGAAAGAGTAATTGTTTGATTCATAGATAATGAACTTGAACCAGAAATATGTAATGCTTCTATTCTTTCGTCATTTGTTGCGTGATGAATGAGATCAAGAGCTTCTTTAAAACTCGCTTTAGGTTCAACACCAAGAGTCTGTGATAAAAAGTCAGGCTTAACCGATTTTTCGTTAAATCCTGTTGCTAAATTTATGGATAAAATGCAATCCTGACACTTGACAGCATCTGAATTCATTTTTGAGCCTAAATAGATTAATCCTGCAATTCCTAAAACAATCAAAATGATCATTAAAATTCCTAGGATATAAATTACTTTTTTGAAAAACTTTTTCATGCTGTAAAAATATACCTTGAAACGATGTTTTTATGTTTTCATAGATAAATTATTCGAAATTTTGGACGAGGGCGCAACATTATGTTAATTTAAAATGTCAAATAGGAAATATAAACGAATACTTTGCAAAATATATACGAAGTAAATTTTGTTATTTAGCTAACAAATTTCACCTCGTGTGTAATTAATGACGACACAAAATTGGCATTATTTCAATTTTGATTAGGTAATTGGAAATACCTTCTTATATTAGCAGTTGGTAATCCTGAGAATTAATAAATTTATATGGGTCAAAGACCTCAAAATACTCTAGTCTTAAAGATTTTTAGTGCATTGTTTCTAACTATGCTGACTTTTTTTTCTGGGTGGGCCCAAATAAGTGTTACTCAAGCATCTGCAGCTATTACCCCTGAACAAATCATTGAGACCGTCTTTCTAGGTGATGGTGTAGAAGTTCTTGGCATTAATCATGAAGGAGCTACAGGTTCAGTTGGCTTTTTTACAGATGGTTTCGCAGATATTGGTATTGATAGAGGGATTGTAATGGCTACTGGGTTAACTGCAGATATTAATAACACTTCTGATGTCTTTGCAAGTTCTGATGTTGGTGGTCCTGATACGGATGAAGATCTTGATTTAATAGTAACTAATGGTGTTAGAAATGTATCTCGTTATGAAATAAACTTTATTCCAGCCGCTGACACACTTAGATTTACTTACGCTTTTGCAAGTGAGGAATATCCTGAGTTTAGCTGTTCTACTTTCAATGATATTTTTGGTTTTTTTATTTCTGGACCTAATCCAAATGGAGGAATGTATGATTCTGAAAATATTGCATTAGTTCCAGAATTAAGTGATCCTACAGGATTAACCTTTACTAATTTAGCAGTGTCAATTGAAAACGTCCATCCAGATTTTGGTAATGGATGTGCAGCTTCATTTGATGAGTATTATAATGATAATTCGATTGGAGGTGCCCATGTGTATGATGGCTACTTGAATGTTTTTACTGCACAAGCAATCGTTACACCCTGCGAAGAATATACAATGAAACTAAAAATTGCAGATGTAGGTGATGAAATATTCGATTCAGCAGTTTTTTTAGAAGCAAAATCTTTTGGAACTGGTTCAGTTGATATAAATGTAGCAACTGTTTCTTTAGATGGAGCAATCGCGGAAGGATGTAATTCTGCAACTCTAACGATTTCTATTCCAACTCCATTAGATGATGATTTTCTGATAGATGCTCAAATAATTGACTGTGACAGTTCTGCAACTCAAGATGTAGATTATATCGGTTTACCAAATCAATTTATAATTCCTGCCGGCGAAGTAAGAGTCGATTATGAAATTTTTGCTATTCAAGATAATGTGGTGGAAGGTCCTGAATTTATTTGTATTGATATTCAAAGAGATATTTGTAATAGAGATACTGTAACTATTAGAATAGAGGAAACACCTTTAAATGTGCCATTTGAAATACCAGAAGATTTAGTTGTATGTGAAGGAGATATTGTTAATTTAACAAGTTCTATCCCCCCATCAATAATGCTCCCTTCTCCTCCTTCTTTTAGTACAGATGAAATAGTAGTGGTAAATCCTGAAATGACTGAATTTACCATTGACATGGATGTAGATGGAGTATTCCCAGAATTTATTGCACCTAACTTAATTCAAAGTGTTTGTATTGATTCCGTTGATCATCCATTATTGAATGATCTAGATTTTTTCTTGATCACACCTAGTGGTTTTTTCCTTGAGTTATCGACTGATAATGGAGTAGGGACACCGACAGGAAAAATGATTAATACCTGCTTTACACCTAATGCGCTAGAAAATATTAATAACGGCAATCCTTTAGCTGGTCCATTTTTTCCTGCTAATGATACGTATACTGGAGACTTTGCGATAGAAGGAGTTTGGGATGACATTTATGGCGTTGAAAGTTTAAGTAATGGAGAATACTCATTGGTGTTCTTTGACGATGAAATTGGCGCAATAGGTACAGTCGCTGGTTGGTCTATAACTTTCCAAGCAATATATAATATTTCAACTGAGTGGTCTAGTGATATTCATGGGTCAATTTGCATAAACTGTGATGATATTGATATAGAAGTTACAGAGAATACTACATTTTATCTAGAAGCGACAGATAGTTATGGTTGTTCTATTGTTGATAGTTTGTTTGTTGAAGTTATTGGTCTTGCACCTCCTGTAGAAAATCTTGTTTGTGATACCCTTGCTCCTCAGTTCATTGGAATAACATGGGATCCAGCTCCTGGAGCAACAGGATATACACTTTTTGTTCCTGGGGTTGTTGATCCAGCAATTGATATAGGTAATGTAACACAATGGGCTTTAGCTACAGGTATTGTACCTCTTACAGAATATGAAATAACAATAACACCACTTGGCGGTCAATGCGGTGGTCAACCTACTACTATAACTTGCACTACTCCTATGTGTTTAGTCGATCCGCTCGTTATTGAAGATATTTCTGGGGTAAGTTGCAATGGCGTGTCTGATGGATTATTAGATGTGGTTATAACAGGAAACTTCCCTCCTTATCAATATACTTTTCAAGGCATGACAAATGGAAATGGTTTATTTGTAAACCTTGCTCCAAGTCCTGCAGATGGGGATACTTTATTTATTGAAGATGCTACTGGTTGTATAAGTAGCTTCCCTATTACTATTGACGAACCGAATCCCCTTTCAATTAACTTTATTAACAAAGAAGAAATAACTTGTAATAGTGATGATAATGGTGCAGTAACAGCTCAAGTCACAGGCGGTACAAGCCCTTATGATTTTGCCTGGGAAAGTGGATCAATGACAAATATGGCAACTGATTTAGGTCCTGGATATGAATCCGTGACCATTACAGATGATAATAATTGTGTATTCATTGATTCTATTCTTTTTGAAGAACCAACTGCAATAACTGGAACTTTTGTTAAAAACGATGTTACTTGTTTTGGATTTGATAACGGTGAAGCAGCTATTAATCCTTCTGGTGGAGTTGTCGATTCTCTTCCTGATTATGATTTTGCTTGGGGTGATCCATTGAATCAAACAGACTTTTTTGCATCAAATCTACCTGCAGGTACTTATGATGTTACTATCACTGATTTAAATAATTGTACTGGAATTGTACAAGTAATTATTGATGAACCTGCAGAAATTATGACTTCTGTTGTAGGTTCTGATGTGTTATGTCATGATTCTGATGATGGCACAGCCTTGGTAACTGTTACAGGTGATAACCCACCTTTTGAATTCCTTTGGGATAATGGAGAAGATACAAATCCAGCAGTAAATCTTATGGCTGGAACAAGATTAGTGACAATTACTGATGCAAATGGCTGTACGAAAGTAGATAGCACAATTATAGGAGTTCCAGATTCCATAATTGTAGACTTTACAGTTGATTCAACAATGTGTTTTAACTCTGCAGATGGAGGAATTTCATGGACTACTATGGGTGGAGTTGAACCTATTTCTGTTTTCTTTAATGGCATAGAAGTAACGTCTCCTTTCACAGGTTTACCTGCTGCAGAATATTGCTTAGATTTTGTAGACGCTAACCTTTGCACCCAAACTTTATGCGTTGATGTTTTAGAACCAGATTCTATTTTCGTAGATGCACAAATTTTCGAAGAATCATGTTTTAATGCATCTGATGCCATTATTGATATTTCTATAACCAATGGATTTGGACCTTTTAGTTTTAGTTGGGAAGGTCCTGGTACATTTACTTCAAATTTAGAAGATTTATTTAATGTGGACAGTGGAGATTATACAGTGACTGTGACCGATTCCAAAGGGTGTATTTCTATTGTTACGTTTAGCTTAGAAGAGCCAGAAGAGATATTAATTAATCAAGATATATTTGATATTCAATGTAAAGGAGATAATTCTGGTTTTATAAATATCTCTATTAATGGAGGTGTAGAACCATATGAATATGAATGGGTCGGTCCTAATGGATTTATGAGTGATCAGGAAGATATAATAAATCTTGTGGCTGGTACATATACCCTAATATTTAATGATGCGAACGGTTGTATTATTCAAAATGATTATGAAGTGATGGAACCTGAGTTAGGACTACAAGCCAATATTACAGATGATGATGAGATATGCTTTGGTGCTACTAATGGATTAGCTAGTATTGACCCTACTGGTGGTACTTTACCATTTGATATAACATGGAGTAACGAAAGTAAATTGACGAATGTAAATGGACTTCCTCCGGGCACATATTTTGTAACTGTTGTAGATGGTTCTAACTGTAGCACTGTAGAAAGTGTAGAAATTATTGAACTACCTGAAATTATTGTTGAAACTGCAACTGAAAGCTCTCTTTGCTTTGAAACCTTAGATGGCTCAGCTGAAGTTAGTGGTATTACTGTTGGAGGTGTAAACCAAGATTTAAACGACTATACTTATCTATGGACTTCGTCACCTAATCAATTCGATGTTGAAGCTGTGAATTTATTAGGTGGTCAAGATCTACAGGTTATCGTGACAGATGATTTAGGATGTACTGCGGTTGCTCAGGTCGAAGTTCCAACTCCAGACCCTGTAAGTGCTGATCTAGTTTTGGTGGATTCTATAAACTGTGCCAATGGAGATGATGGTTCTATTGTCATTGCAGGGAATGGTGGTAATGGAGTTTATCAATACCAATGGGGGCAAGGAACAAATTTCCAATCAGGGGATGTAGCACGGGATTTAAGAAGTGGAACATATAATGTAACTATTACGGATCAGTTTGGATGTACAGGATTTGAACAATTTTCTATTTCAGATCCATTCCCTATTACACTTAACTTTAGAGTTTTCGATGTTCTTTGTTTTGGTGAAGAAAGTGGAGAAGTAGAGTTAATTGCAAATGGAGGAACAGAACCATATGATTTGAATTGGTCTAATGGTCAAAGTGTTGATGAGATTACAGATCTTGAAATAGGGACATATTTCATTACCGTAACTGATGCCAAAGATTGTCAAGTTGTCGATTCTGTTGTTGTAGAACAACCACAAGAACCACTTTCATTTGATGTTACAACTATTGATGTAGATTGTGCTGATGGACAAAATGGATCTATTATTATTGATCCTTCTGGCGGTGCTGGGAATTATATATTTAGTCTTGATAATTTTATTTTCAACGCTTCTACAGAGCAGTTAGGACTCGGAGAAGGGACATATACCGTTTATGTGAAAGATGCAAATGGATGTATTGATAGCTTGGATGGCATAGATATATTTAGTCCAGCTCCTCTAGAATTAGAATTAGGTCCTGATGTTTCTCTAAGTTTTGGTGAAAACTTCCAGTTAGAACCACAAGTTGAAAATTTTGAACTTCCTCTCACATTGAAGTGGGAATCACCTGATTTAGATTTACTGTCATGTGATGATTGTCTGAATCCATTCTTTGATGCTCAAAGACAAGCTTCTTATAGATTAGTTGTTCAGGATAATAGAAATTGTATCGCAGATGATTTTATAAATATATTTATTGAGAATAGTGACGCTATTTTTGTTCCAACAGGCTTTACGCCAAATGGTGATTTTAATAATGATTTACTATCTGTATATGGAATACAAGGTGTCCAAGTAAATGTATTTAGAGTCTATGATAGATGGGGTGAAGTTGTCTTTGAAGATACCGACTTTGAAGTGAATGATGCTTCTAGAGGATGGAATGGAATGTTCAAAGGGAGGGAAATGATGCCTGGTGTCTACACGTGGGTAGTTGAGGCAGAATTTACTAATGGTTTCAAGGATGTTTTTTCAGGAAATACAACATTGATA
>CAZSKA010000191.1:0-7790 GCA_964607315.1 uncultured Saprospiraceae bacterium
CCTTGTAATATTTCAGTTGAACCATCTTGATAAACTACATTTAATGAATAAACATAGACACCAGGGTTCAATCTTCTTCCTTTGAATTGTCCATCCCAAGAAGGAGATGATCCATCAAGAGATAAATCGCGTTCTTCAAAAATTCTTTCTCCCCATCTATTATAGATTTGTAATAAAGGCATAGAAGCAACTTCATTATTTGGGAAAATTTGCCATAAATCATTAACCCCATCATCATTAGGTGAGAATGTATTTGGCAAATAGATTCTTCTAATTTCTTCAGCACGAATTTCTATACAATCTTCTGCTATACATCCATCTCCATATTCAACTAGCACACATATATTCATATCGTTTTCAGGAGCGAATTCAAAATCGATACAATCAAGAGAGTCGCATAAAACTTCTCCAAGATCGTTAAACCAAGTTATACTAATAATTTCGTCAACAGGAATAGTTGTATTAACAGAATAAAGGTTGCTATCACCAGCAATAACAACTGTATTACCAATTATAGCTAAGTCTTGATCACTAGGCTGATTCAATACAATGGTTTCATTGTATGCACATAAATTACCATCTACAATGTTAATTACATAAGTATCACCTTGAATAGAATCCAATAATGTATTTGTTACAACTTCATTATTGACAGTTATAGTATAATTTTGATCTCCACCACTTGGTAATATTTCCAGAGAACCATCAGTTATTCCTGAACAACTAGGATCCATAGCAGAAATTTCAGCTGTCGGAGAATCAAAAATTGTTATTATTCCAGAATCTGTATAAAAACAATTTCCTATACCGAAACTTACAGTTACCATATGGTCTCCTGGGCCAGCTGCTGCTGGATCAAACACACCGTCATTATCTACACCTGATCCAGACCAAGTTAAATCTGATAAATCTGGATTTCCAACAACAGAGAAATCAAGTTGCATAGGAGAAGCATCAGCAAGACAAGCTGCACTTACTTCATTAAAATCTAATTGAAAATCTGTACAAGCTTCTACAACACAGGTTGTACTAAAAATTTGATCTCCACACACACAATCAGAATTTGCCATTAAATCTAATTGTATTTGTGTTCCAGGAGCTAAATTATCTAATTCAAAACTTGTCCCATTTAGTGTTCCTAGTTCTGAACCATTGATAAAAATAGTATAAGACGAGGCACAGTCTAAATCAGGCCATGAGAATTCAATACTTTCAGTTGTTGACTCACATTGTATTCCTGGATCTGGTAAAGTTAATTCAGCTTCAACTTCAACTTCTAATGAAAAGACTTCTGAAATACATCCATCTTCTTCGACTGTTACTTCTATAGTATATTCACCTGGCTCAGAGAACCCTGTTCTATAATTTACACTATCACCTATAACAATTCCATTGGGATTCACCCAACTTAAAATAGAATTATCTGTAAAGTCTCCAGTAAATAACAAATCTAAACTATCTGAAATACATATAATTTCACTTGTCTCAAACATAGCTATAGGAGCAGGAACTACCGTAATAGAGATAGTATCAAACTCTAAACATCCTAAGTCATCATATTGAAGAATAACATCATGAGTTCCAACACCAGCGCCAATAGGATCAAATAAACCTGTTTGATCAACATTAGCACCTATCCATGTTAAAATTGCATCTCCGTTACCACCAACAATATCTGAAGTAACTTGCACAGAAGTTGTATTCTGATCTAAACAAATCGAAGTATCATCTGTAGCAAGTGTGACTATAACAGGCGGACAATTTAATGCAGTACATGAAACGAAGTCACTTACATCTGGACAAAAGCTTGAAGAAATTGCAACAACAGAAATATCTATTACATTTCCAGCTACTAGTCCATCAACAAAATATGTTGTTTCAGTTTGAACACCTATTTCAACTCCATTAATTGTAACTAAGTATCCTTCCGTATTAGCAACATCATTCCAATTAAATGTTATATCATTTGTATTAGGTACACATTCAATAATTACAGGTTGAAGAGTATCTTGTACTAAAACATCAACGCTAACTACTTCGGAAGTACATCCATCATTATCAACTGTTAATTCAACAGTTTTCAATCCAGGTGTGTCCCATGAAATATCAAATGGGGCAGCTCCAGATCCGGTTGCATTACCTCCATCAAAATTCCAAGTAAAATCTCCAGAAGAGAATGTTCCAGTATAAACTATTTGGGCATTATCTAAAAGGCAAATTGTATCTGTAGCCGTGAAAGTGCTTATAGGTTGCTGCTGCACTTCAATATTTATTGATGCATTATAAGGACAGTCTCCAACAGAATAGTCAAGTACAATGGAATGATTCCCAGCTCCTGCTATTGTAGGATCGAATAATCCTGTTGCAGAATTTACAATTCCTGTTCCAGACCATTCTATAACTCCACCTGCGTCAATAGGATCTATTGAAGCTAAACTTGACAAATCTACTGCAGCTGCAGCCGCATCTAGACAAATAGGCATTACTGCACCAATTTCAACTTGAACTGGAGGACAATTTTGAGCAATACAAGATTCTACAATAACCACATCATTACATACTCCATTATCTACTGCAGTTAATTCTATCACAATCTCATCATTTGGGTTTAACCCAGTAACAACAAAAGATCCATCAGATTGTACAAATGTTGCTCCTGTTGGAAATGACGTAGGATTTACTATATATTCTTCAGCTATTACTGGCCATGTAAACTCGACCATATTAGTTTCACTATTACAAGTTACCACTGGTAGAGCTAATTCATCAACAACTATTATAGAGTCAACAAATATTTCACTTGTACATGCACCTGAACTTACAATAACTGAAACAAATTTAGTCCCTGTTGTAGAGTAGCTTAAGTTAAAAGGACCGGGAGAATTAGAATCTGCTGCATCAATAGAACCACCATCAAAATTCCATGTATAATCACCTGCTAAAACAGAAGTTCCATCATATTGTATAACAACATCAGTATTCAAACAAACTGAATCTGGTAAATTAAAAGAAGCGTCTGGTTGAGCAATAAGTTGAACATCTTGACAAACTGGATCACTTGTCGCACATCCATTATCAGATTCTACACAAATCGTGTAGACTTGATTCGGATCAGCATTTTCCCAATTTATGCCAATTTCTGTATTTTGTATATCTATGGTAATCCCACCTGGAGGAGTTATTTCCCATATATATTGATTGTCTGGATCATTATTTGCACTTAATGCATAGGTTAAAGAATCAAGAATACACGGGCTTAAATTCCAAACTCCTATTTCAGGATCATCTGGAAAAATACCTTGTCCTGAAGCATTTACAGTATTCGAAACAAAAACACACTCCATATCAAATCTTTCAATAGATACCTCAACTGTATATTGACCTGCCTCAATTGGTACTTCAATAAATTCATTAAACAAATTCCAATCATCACTTGTCATTGTCCAAACTTCTAATCCGTCTAATAACAAAGTATAAGTAATATCGTATAAATTTTGAGGATTTGGTAGACCTGCCCCTAATTGAAATTGAAGCATTCCATTGACGCATTCGGGATCAAAGAGGACTGTTGGCACATTGACAAAATCCACTGTTGCAAAAATCACACTATCACATCCATTCATGTCAAATTCTGGGCATATGACTTCGGCATTTATTTGATCACCACCTACAGTGGTATTACATATATCGGTTATAAATGAATTATTGGGATCACAAACAAGTAAATTTACAAACTCACCAGGTTGTAAAGGCTGTTCAATTATATTTACTGTTTGGAATTGATCACAAGAGAAATTTGCTGATTCAATATCAATAGAATGTTGACCATCTGTAAATATTGCAGGTCCTAACCACCCATCTGGAATAAATCCATCTTGTAGTACATTAGTACAAACTATATGATCTCCTAAGTCTTCGTCTGGGATAGGCACTATATCAAAAACTTCACAAACTAACATACTACTATCGCAACAATTAAATGCAAAACCACAAATTTCAACTGGACCTGGAGTATCAAATTCTACTATGGTACTAAAGGTTCCTAATGGTAAATCTATAATACCTGTTGGAAATTGTGCAGTTGGTGGATTAATTGTTAATTGTAAATTTGCATTAGGAGCAGCTGGAGGATTTACAAAAATTTCAATCTCCCCTCCTAAGCATAGCTCGTCACCTGTTAAAGGTGGATCAAATATACTTCCGTCAAAAATTGCCTCTGGCTCATCTGTAGATCCTATATCTATACCAATCACTCCAGATGTTAATTCCACAGTCATTTCTTCGCAAACTGATCCTGCCCATCCATCAATGAATAAAACATAATCAGATCCCACATTTAAGCCAGTAACATTAATTGGAATTGTTGAATTTGGTCCTGAAGCATTACAATCACTTACAATTTCATCATAATCATTAGTACTTTCACACTCAGCAATAGATAATGCTTCGAATAGTCCCCACTGGATTCCTGCACCTGAATTTGGGCCTGTATTTACAATATTACAGGAGTTTGCAGTTAGCAAAAAACTCATTTGTTCGGTACCAGCAGTAAATGCAATGTAGGTAATATTATTAGCCGTTCCTCCTGCACATAAGGTAAGATTGCCATCAGGTACTCCCAATGTCATATCTATGGCAAGACCGCCTTCAAGGTCTGCATCGCAAATTGCAACTGGTTGCCCACATGATCCAGGATACATATCCGTACATTGAGCATACGAATAGGTAAAATTAGCAAAGTAGAAAAGTAGAGTTACAGTTAGACTTAGTAGAATTTTCTTCATATCAATTCGTCTAAATTAGGTTTATTCAGACAAATGTAACTATTGATTAACTATTTTGGCGAATTTATCTGAACAAAATGACTTAAAAAGACAAATGATTATAAAGTTCAATATATATATTACCTTGTTAAGGTTATATTTCCTCTTAATATACGAACCTCGTCATTTACCATAACAACTTCTGCTACATAGAAATAAACACCTGTTGTAGCACTCCTATTCATATGAGTTCCATCCCAACTCCTTCCACTTCCAGGCACAAAATTTCTATCTCCAAAAACCTCAGTTCCCCATCTATCATAGATACTAAATGAATTGATTAAAGCTACATTAGGAGATTCTGGAATAAAAAACATGTCATTTACACCATCTAGATTTGGCGTGAATATATTAGGAACATATAATTTAGTTTCATCATCAACTCTTATTATTATTTGATCTTGAGCAACACATCCATTTTCATCTGTAACTCTTGCTGTAAGTAATGTATTAGATCCAGGCATAAAGTCAAATTGAGTACAAAATGCACAATCTACTAAGCTATTTGGTTCCCATAAAATTGTTGTAATCTGAGAAAGTGGTAAATTAATATCTGCTTCAACACTAACTTCTTCCCCTAAAAATACATCTAAATCTTCTCCAAGATCTACTGAAACTTGAAATGGTTCTTCTAACGAAACTAGTGAATCAAGAACGCAGCCAAAACTATCTCTTACTGATATAATATATTCCCCTGCAGTTAAGCCTGTAAATTGTGTATCTTCGGTAAATGATGAACCTTCTAATGCGAATCTAAGTGGTTGCACACCCCCAGTAACATTTTGAATAATAATTTCTCCATCCAAATTCTCAATACATGACTGTCTTAAAAATTCTAAATCCAAAGATTCTAGTGTAGATTCTTCTCTTTCAACAACTAAAGTTTCTGTATTTATGCATCCATTAGTCTCATCTTTTATTGCTAAAAGATAGCTACCTTCTCCTTCTATTATTGGATTAAGAGAGTTTTCTCCAAAAGTAATATTCCCATCTTCTGTTTGCCATTCATAAGTAAATTCAGGACCAATTGCACTACCTTCTCCATTAATACTTATATTATTGATTTCACATAAAATGCGGCCTACTTGATTAACAACTACATGCGGAAATAAAGTGTCGATCTCAAGTTCAATTGAATCTATCGTTATGCAACTATTTTCTCCTGTAGCTGTAAAAACAAAAAACCCTGCTTCTTCAGTTGTAAATTCTAGTGCATCAGTTATTATTCCACTCGGAGTTTCCCATTCTATACTAGTAACAGGTGTCATTACTTCTGCAGTTATTACAGCCATACTATCTGTACAATTTATAGAATTTGAAAATTCAAGATTAACATCTGGGAATATAGGCATATCACTAATAGAAATTTCTTCTTGAGTTGTACAACCATTTGGTCCCGTAGCAATTACAAAATATTCTCCAGGCAAATCAGTTAAAACATTAAATCCAAGTGAGTCAAATCCATCGGGTCCAAGCCATTGAATTAATACACTATCTGTTGAACTTGTGGCTTCTAGCAAAATTGGATTTCCTGTACAATCAAGTGTATCATTTCCAACTACTAACTCAGGCTCAACAAAATCAGATTCTACTATTACTTCTTCCTCTAATGTACAACCATTCGAGCCAGTTACTATCACATTATAAGTACCTTCTTCTTCTGCTGCTATATTTTGAAGATCCGACATAAAATTAGGACCTGTCCAAAGATATGTAGCACCAGCATCATCATTAGTCAATATGATATCAGCTTTTTGATTATCGCAATTTAAATCCTCATTTGCTAAATCAATTACTGGTTCATTTATATCCTCTTCTATTTCAAAAGCAAACTCACTATCACAATTATTTTTGCCTACTACTGACAGTAAATAATCACCAGATTCAGTAATTGTTATAGAAGAATCTTGAGAATTGAACGAGTTAGAACTTGTCCATTCTATAAAAGTTAATTCAATATCACTTGTGAAAGAATAGTCTAACATATTCTGTGCACAAGTAAGGGTATCTATAGCTTCATTTAAACTAATAACTGGAGCCAAAGTGTCTATTTCTATAAAAGCTGTATCTCTTGAAACACAATTGTTAGTGGCGGTTCCAATTAAAATGTACAATCCTGATTCAGTCACTAAATTCTGGGGCTGATCTGATGAATATCCATTAGGCCCAGTCCATTCATATGTTACATCAGGTGTAACTTCTAACAAATCAATTAATAAATCTGTTTCTCCACAAAATAAAGTATCACTTAAAGCTTCGAATTCAGGTAACTCGCCAGTAAAAGGAACATCAACTTCTAATGTATCACTGCAACCATTAAGCCCAGTTGCAATTAATTGCCAAATTCCTGGAGTTTCAACTAAAATTTCTGCCTGACCAAAAACATTATTTGGACCGATCCATAGGAAAGAGACATCATTTGCACTTGTAGTGGCTGATAAAGTTGTAGTTGTATTTATACAATCTAAATCATTAGAAAAAGTTGCTTGTAAATCTGGAACTGTAAAATCACTCGTCAAATTAATTGTTTCGGAAGATGTACAACCGTTAGGTCCGGTAACTACTACTGTATAATCACCTTCAACATCTACTAAAGGTGATTTTTGATTACTCATAAAACCATTAGGCCCCGTCCAAGAAAAAGTTACATTTTCAGTTGTACTTTCTACTTGAACAAGTAAATTATTATTTAGACAATCAAATGATTGGTCTTCCGCTTGTAAATCAGGTGAAATAGTGTCCAATTCTACAATTATTGAAATAGTATCTGCACACAGACTCGATTGATCAATTAAGGCTAAAAAATACTCTCCTGCCTCATCAACTTCTAATTCAGTTTCATCACTAATGAAATTCCCATCAACATCAAACCAGTTAAATTCAGAAAATCTGAAAAACTGAAAGGTCAAATCTGATGTAGAATTCATACATGATATATCATTTGAACTCTGAAGAACTGGATTATTT
>CAZSKA010000192.1:0-7766 GCA_964607315.1 uncultured Saprospiraceae bacterium
GATAACCATAGAAAAAGTTTCTAATTTTTCTTTCTCTTGCGGACCACTTCTTTTTCAATTCAAAATAATATCCTCCTAAAACATATGGAATAGATAAAACCAACATAAAATTATGATGAATTGCTCCACTAAAATTTAAATGTAATAGATCATGTACTGCTCTTTGTGATCCACATCCGGGGCATTTAAATCCGGTATATTTAAGAAGTGGACATCGTGGAAATAAATTATAGTGCGAAGGATCAAATAAATAATAAATAACAATTAAACTTATCAATAAAAATCCAATTAATATAATTTTAACTGTCCTCACAATTAATAGTTATATCTTCCTGGAAAATTCGCGGCGTCATTTACCATAAAAGCTATGAATCCGAAATAAACAATAAAGAAGATTATTCGAATTACTAGTCCAATCCAAAAAGCTAATTTTACCCATTTTAATGCATCTTCAGAATTCTTCTTTGCTATTTTATACCCATCTCTTCTGTAGGAGCTTTCTACTTTCGCTGCAAAGACAATCCCAACTATTCCCAGAGGTAAACAACAACAAAAAGTTACTAATATAGATTCCACCAAATAAGTCTTTGGCATTGGTCGATCTTCTTCTAAAAAATCTTCTTCAAATACATTTTTATTTCTTAAATCACCAGAAGAAATCGGCGGAGGTAAACTCTTGTCGAAATTTAAAACCTCAGCTATTTCTGAAACTTCTCTTGCTGGTTTCCAGTCATCCATTCCTTCAATCCAAACAAGTGTTTTTTCATCGATTGGATGGTTTTTCAATTCCTCTAAAAGAAAAGGACCATATTTTTCTACTCCATCTGAGTAATACCAATTTTTCATTTTATTAATTTAAAAAAGAACTTTTGTATTAAAATATACTAAGATTACAATCAACTTATTCCAAGACTAAAAACCAATAAAAACATAAAAAATATAAAATATAAACCTAATCCTATAACAACAGACCAAAGTGACCATTTCGTCCATTTTAATGCATTATCTGAAGCAATTTTAGCTTCTTCATACCCTAAAGTTCGATATGTTGACTCTACTTTTGCAGCATTTACTAATGCAACAATTCCAAAAGGCAAACAACAAAAGCACGTTACTAGAATTGCCTCTACAAGATATGTTTTAGGCATTGGTCTTTCATCTTCCATGTCATGATCTGTGATCATAGAAGCAGAATTCGATTCTTCTTTTACAATTGCAGGAGGTGGTGCACCTAAATCAAATAACATAGAAATCGCAGAAACCTCTCCAGCGGGTTTCCAGTCATCCATTCCATCAACCCAAACATGTGTTTCTTCATCAATTGGGTGATTTTTCAACTCCTCTAAAGAAAATGGCCCATGTTTTTCTAGGCCATCCGAATAATACCAATTTTTCATTTTATTAATTCAAGAACAGCGTTTTTATTAAAAACTCCTGTTTGATAATTAGTCTATCTAACCTGTTATAATCCACCAGAAGCTGCAAGTCCAAACATAGAAATTAGATATAAAACAGATCCTATAACACCAAGCCATAGCGCCCATTTCGTCCATTTTAATGCATTATCTGAAGCAACTTTCGCTTCTCTATATCCTTGTGTTTTATACGTCGACTCTACTTTTGCTGCATTTACTATTGCTGCAATACCAAAAGGTAAACAACAAAAGAATGTTACTAGAATTGCCTCTACAAGATATGTTTTAGGCATTGGTCTTTCATCTTCCATGTCATGATCTGTGATCATAGAAGCAGAATTCGATTCTTCTTTTACAATTGCAGGAGGTGGTGCACCTAAATCAAATAACATAGAAATCGCAGAAACCTCTCCTGCGGGTTTCCAGTCATCCATTCCTTCTGCCCAAATTAATGTATCCGCTTTAATGTCATGAGATTTTAATTCATCGATAGTTAATGGGCCATATTTTTCTATGCCATCAGAGTAATAATATTGTTTCATAAGTTGTTTTTGAAAAATTCTATTTATTCTACTAATATAATAATTTCTTAATTACCATGTGAAAGTTGTATCGTCAATATCTAATACACATTTCTCTAATAAATTTATACAATTTTCAATATCTTTTTTATTTGCCATTTCTATAACTTGATGCAGATACCTTGTAGGAATAGAAATTGCTCCTGCAATTGATCCTCCCTTAGCATGTTGTTGAAAAGAAGCAGTATCTGTTCCTCCAGCTGGCAATATTTCTAACTGATGCGGAATCTTATACTTTGTCGCAATCTTCTTCATAAAATCAACCATTCTTACATCACACACAGTACGTCCATCAAGTACTTTAATAGCAGCGCCATTTCCTAATTTAGTAACTGCTTCATGTGGCTGAAATCCCGGTAAATCATTAGCAATTGTTGTATCTAAATTAATAGTATAATCTGGATCTATTCCGCTTGCTGCTGCAGTGGCTCCTCTTAATCCTATCTCCTCTTGAACAGTAAAAACAGCATAAGTGTCCATTGCTGGAGGATTATCTTTTAACTTTTGAAGCAATTCCACTAGAATGAAAACAGAAACTCTATTATCAATAGATTTGCTATTAACACATTCCCCCATCTCCACCATTTCTCTTTCTCTAGTTATAGAATCTCCTACTGAAATCAATTTTTCGACGTCCTCTTTGGACATACCAGTATCGATAAAATAATCTTTTAATTCTAGAGGTTTTCTCCTTTCTTCAGCACTTAATAAATGTATAGGCTTACAGCCCATAACGCCAAGCACATCCTCTTTTCCATGAATCAGCACACGCTGTGCGGTAAGCGTTTTGGGGTCAAACCCTCCTAAAACATGGAAACGAATAAATCCTTCATCATCTATATGAGTTACTATAAAAGCAATCTCATCCATATGGGCAGAAATAACTAATTTTTTGTCCGTTTTTCCTTTCCGAAAACAAACCAAATTTCCCATGTTATCAATATAAAAATCATCAACTAATCCTTTAATTTCTTCAATTAAAAAATCTCTGATTCTCTTCTCAAACCCTGGTGCACCAGGTCTTTCACAAATTGCTTTTAACAGTGTAACATTCATTCTTTATATAGTTATTGTTTCTCCTTTATATGGAATAGTGACATTATCTATTCCTTTTCCATTAAGATATTCTTTAAATTTTTCTTGCGTCTTTAATTCTCCATGAACTAAGAACAATTGCTTTAAGTTTGATTTTTGATTTTCAATAAAATCATAAATTTCATCCTGATCAGCATGTGCCGAAAATGAGTCCATTATCTTTACGGATGCACGAACTTCTTTTCTTTCACCAAATAATTTAATGGAGTCTATTCCGTCTCTCAACATTCCCCCAGGAGTATCTGGTGAGCAATATCCAACGATTAGAAAAGTACTATCTTCATTATCGATATTATTAAACAAATGGTGCTTAACTCGACCTGCATTCATCATTCCACTTGATGAAATAATAATACATGAATCTCTAAATTCATTAAGCCATTTAGACGTCGCTACATCCTTGACATATTCTAAATTATTCCAACCAAATGGGTTTTTATCTAATAATAGATATTCATGTAAATCTTCATCATAACACTCTGGATGCGAACCAAAAATTTGTGTAGCATTTACAGCTAGTGGACTATCTACATAAACTGGAATGTGAGGAAGAACGCCTGCTGTTTCCATCTGATCCAGCATGTAAACGATTTCTTGTGTCCTACCCACACTAAAGGCTGGGATGATTAATTTTCCTTTTTTATCACAACATGCTTCTTTAATTATCTCTAAAAATTTAGCACTTTGTTCAGGTTTATCTTCATGCGTTTTGTCTCCGTAAGTAGACTCGCAAATAAGATAATCCACTTGTTCCATCTTGTCTGGATCTCTTAAAATTGGTCGATCAGGACGTCCTATGTCTCCTGTAAACCCTACAGATCTCCATTCGTCCTTCTCTTTCACTTTTAGGTTCACACTTGCACTACCTAAAATATGTCCAGCATCTCTAAACTGAACCTGAAGACTATCACTTACATAAATCCATTGGTTGTAACTACATGCAGTAAACAATGACATAGTAAGTGTAACATCTTCTACTTCATAAAGAGGCTTCCTTAATTTTTTACGATCAGGTCTTCTTTTCTTTAAGATCTTTTTATTGTGCCATTCTACATCTCTCTCTTGAATTTTTGCACTATCCATTAACATGATTGTACAAAGACTTCTTGTAGCGTGCGTACTTACTATTTTTCCTCTGAATCCATCTCTCACAAGCTTAGGAAGCCTACCTGAATGGTCTATGTGTGCGTGAGACAAAATTACATAATCTATACTCCCAGGATCAAACAACCATTCATTATTCCATTCCCAAATATATTTTCCTTTGCCTTGAAATAGGCCACAGTCCAATAAAATTCTTTTACCGTCATCTGTTGTTATTAGATGGCTACTCCCTGTAACAAACTGGGCTGCCCCACAAAATTTTAATTCCATTAAATATAATTTAAACAGCAATATATAAAATAATGCCTTAAAAATTATTGTTAAATATAGGGGTGGAGAGAATTATTAGGGTCATTTAATTGGTTCTTAACAATTTATAAAAAATAACTGCAAATTAAATTTTATGAAATTTCTATTAAAGTCAGCTTTACTATTTTTAATGTTTATTTCTTTTTCTTCGGCTTACGCCCAAAGTGGAGCAAAATTCATGCTTGCTGGTGTATCAGCTCAGAAAAGTTATCTTGATCTTCCTGCTGATAATTTTACAGGTTGGGAAATGCGTCTAGATGCAAGATTAGGTGCTAGAGCTTGGTATTTTGCACCATCATTAGCTTATCAAAATACAAGCCTTCTTGGTGGAGATTCCATAAATCCTTTTTCTGAAGGACCTCGTCTTCATACACTGAAATTACCTGTAGCATTAGGTCTTAAGTTCAAAACAGCTCCTTTTTCTAGAGTCTTTGCAAAAGCTGGACTTATCGGCAACTATGTCTTAGTTATAGATGAAAATGAAGTGTTCAACTTCGAAGAGATAGTAGATGTATGGGCTAGTGCATTCGTAAGTGTTGGTTATGATCTAAATAAATTTTCTATAGATTATAGGTTCGAGCGTTCTTTAGCTGATAACTTCAGGCATGTAGAAGGTGTAACTGGTTTTCATGTTATAGGTGTTGGAATAAATTTCTAGAGAAATTCTCCTTTCTGCATTTTATAAACTTTCTTTTTAGTCTTTAACTTATGAATTACTCCTGAAGAAATGTCTGCTTGAAATCACTTTTACAGTTAAAGTAGAGGGTTTTAAGCAATTGACTGTTTATCTTTGTTACAAAAGTATCAAAAGACTTTTATACATATCATTCTTAATTACCTTTTTAGGTAGCGTACATGCACAAGTTTTAATTAACGAATTATGTGCTTCGAATCGCTCTGTTATTACAGACTCCAATGGTGAAACACCTGACTGGATAGAATTGTATAATCCGAATGATTTTGCAGTCTCACTTAATGATTTTTTTATTAGTGATGATCCTCTTCTACTTAACAAATTTAGGTTAACGTCGACGGTCATTGACGCGAATGCATTTTTAATCATATATGCATCCGATAGAAATGAGATAACCAATGAAATTCATACAAATTTTAAACTATCTTCAGAAGGGGAATCGCTGTATTTAAGCAATTTTCAAGGCGACATTATTGATTCTATCGTCTTTCCAAGTTCAAGAGTTGACTTCTCTTATGGAAGATCTTCAGATGGAGGAGAAGATTGGCTTATATTTGATAATCCCACTCCTCAAAACTCGAATGAAAGTGGTATTTCATTTGTCAATATGATTGCTCCTTCTATGAGTCATGAAAGTGGATTTTATAGAACAGAAATTGATGTTGCCATAAGCAGTAATCCTAATAATAATATCGCTAGATATACAACGGATGGGACCAGAGTATCAGATGATTCACCAATATTTGAAGGATTAACAATAAGAGAAACCACTAATTTACGTATTGCATTTTTTGATGAGAATAATGCAAAAGGTAATGAAAATAATATCATCTACTTTTACGAAAATTTCCATCAGCTTCCTGTTGCACATATTTCAGCAGACGATCCTAAATTGTTCGATGAAGAATTCGGTATGTTTAGCCGGGGGCCAGATGCGGATGAAGATTGGCCTTTTTTTAATTCAAATTTTTGGAAAGATATAGAAGTTCCAATTTCATTTACCTATTTTGAAAATAATGAATTACAGGTAGAATATCAATTAGGAATGAAAATTCATGGTGGAAAGGCTTCTAGAACAAATCCAATGCAGTCTTTAAGATTAATTGCAGATGAAGACTATGGAGATGAAGAAATGAATTATGCTTTTTTCCCAGAAAGCGCTAATACCCGATTTAGAAGACTAGTCTTAAGAAATGCAAGTGGTGATTATAATTTCACTCATTTTAGAGATGGCTATCTTGCTAGGTATTTTGCTAAAGAAGAATTAAATCTTGACCTCATTCAATTTCGTCCAACAGTAGTTTATATAAATGGCGTTTATTATGGATTACTGCACTTAAGAGAGAAGATTGATGAATTATATGTGGAAGAAAATTATGGCTATTTCCCACATGAAATAGATTTATTGGAAAAAGATACTCAAATTGTAGTAGGGGACTTTGACTCATTTGATGAGCATGTTGATTTTCTTTATACTAATGATTTAAGTTCCGATGAGGTTTTTGAAACGGTTAGGAATAATTTCGACCTTGAAGAAATGAGCGATTATTTTGTAGTACAATCCGTTGTAAATAATACAGATTGGCCAAGAAATAATATCAAATATTGGAAACCTAAAGAAGAAGGAAAATGGCGTTATTTTCTATTCGACATGGATGTTGCGATGGGCCGACATGGATGGACTGTTGCAAGTGAAAACTATTTGGGAGAATGGGTTGACACATTAAGTAATGCTACGTTTTATAATATAATGCGCAAGTTTTGGGAAAATGAAACTTATAAAAATGAATTTGTTACAAGATATTGTGACTTACTCAATTCTACTTTCAAAGTAGAAAACTGGTTAGATGAAACGGTAGAAACTAAAGAAACTTTAGAACCAGAAATAAGAAGACATTTTGAAAAGTGGTCTAATGGAGGATTTGATTGGTGGCAAGAAACTGGAATACCAAGATTATATGAATTTGTTGAACAACGAGAAGATTATGCTCGGGAATTTTTACGAGAACGATTTGAATACAGTGATGCTGAACAAATTAATCTAAATGTTAATCCACCAGCAGCTGGATTCTTTGATGTAAATACGATAGAAGTAAATAACTTACCTTGGGATGGGTTTTATTTTGATGAAATAGAATCGAATATTACTGCTTATGCTAATCCAGGATTTACTTTTTCGCATTGGGAAATTAATGGAAATGTAAGTTCAACAATTGATTTAAATAATCTTAAAATAAAGGATTTTGAGGATTTAGATATAACTGCACATTTCGAAGGCGAGTTTACTGGTCCAAATTCTAATATTTATCCCAATCCGTCAGATGGGCAATTTATATTAGAATTTTTAAACAATGCTAATGATTCAGTTACATTAACTTTATATGATAATTTAGGAAGAGTTGCTTATAATCTAGAAACAGAGATTCTGAGTGCTGGAGAAAACACTTTAGAAATAGATCTTGGAAGTTTACACAACGGATTGTACCTCTTAAACGTTAATTTAGGAGAACATCAGGAAACCAAAAAGATTCTTATTCAGAATGAAAATTAAATACATACTATTCTTTC
>CAZSKA010000193.1:0-7708 GCA_964607315.1 uncultured Saprospiraceae bacterium
AAGAAATCCTAATGAAATATTCTTTAAGTAATACAATACATAGTTCTATATTAAATGTAAAAAAGAAAATTAGTGACCCTAGAGGTTCTAAAGAATGGACTGAAGGATTAAATTCTGTCGAACAATTAAAAGGAAAGTATTGTGAAGTTGGGTCTCTTAGGAAATTAACTTATGTATTTAATAATAGAGAAATGCATATGACAGAAACTATATTAGAAAATGATCTGCCCCGTCAAATTAAGTTTGCATATGAAAGTAAGATGGCGAAGAATATTGTTGAATTAGTTTTTGAAGAAATTTCTGAAAATGAAGTGAAACAAACGTGTAATACAAAGATTGAATCAAAAGGATTAATGAAAGTGATAGGTTTTGCTTTTAAAGGAATGTTTAGGAAACAGACTAAGGAGTATATGGAATCTTTTAAGGTGTTTGTGGAGGCTTAGGGTTGGTGGCTTGTTGCTTCCGGCTTGTTGCTTCGGCTTCTGGCTTCGGCTGCGCTCAGCCACCGTGACGTGGGTGTGGCTTCTGGCTTGTGGCTTCGGCTGCGCTCAGCTGCCGGGGCGTGGATTTCAGATCTTGGTTCCGGCTTGTGGCTTCGGCTGCGCTCAGCCGCCGACGGCTTTAGTTAAGATCTTATGTTCTATCTCAAGGAGATATGATTTTAATAGTGATTTATGGAAATTGTCTTAGAGAATTACTTGATTAATATTTATTTATTAATATCAAATAATCCTGTTATTTTAGGAATATGAAAAAACTTGTATTCCTCATATTATCATTAATTTGTGTACAAGAAGTAGTAATTGGCTGCAGTTGTTCGAATGTTCCTTCTTCATTTATGGAGCATATAAGAGCTGATCATATTATCTTTTCCGCAACAGTTTTAAAGCAAATCAGGTTTCAAAATCAAGATAAAGTTTTAATGTCATATCATGGAGTAACCCAATTAAAAGTAGATAAATGGTATCAAAATAAAATGATTTCAGATACTATTTATTATGCAAATGGTTCAGGTGCTTCATGTGATTATTCCATGGAAGGATTGGAAAAAGGACAAAGGATTCTATTAAAGACAATTAAAGCTTCTCTTGATAATCTGAGTTTTCCTTTTTATAAGAATTTAGATCAACAACTAGTTCAAGCCATAAATTATTATAATAATAAACCAATTGTTGCATATGGAATCTGTGATGTAAGTTTTTTATTTTTCGAACAAAACTATATATGCGGAAACATAACAAAAAACTATGTTAAAAGAAGAACAAAACTATACTATTGGGTCAATAATAAAAATAAAAAATTAGGATCTATTTTGAGTGAATACTACCAAAAAAACCCAAAATATCAGAAGTGGAATACAAAAAAGTTTGATACAAGAATGCGACAAAAATGGCATTCTTTCAGTCACAGGAGATTGTAGTTCTTCTGGCTTCGGCTGCGCTCAGCCACCGTGACGTGGGTGTGACTTCTGGCTTCTGGCTTCGGCTTCGCTCAGCCACCGTGGCGTGGATTTCAGATCTTGGTTACGGCTTGTGGCTTCGGCTGCGCTCAGCCGCCGTGACGTGGGATGAAATCTTGACAATAGCAAGCGTAGCAGAAGCTATCGGCCCATGTGAACGAGTAAAACACTTACATCAGAAGGTGAGACACCGCTGATTCTTGATGCTTGACCTATGGTCATTGGTTGTATTTTAGTTAGCTTTTCTCTTGCTTCACTTGATAAAGAAACGAGTTTATGGTAATCGATATCTGAATGTAATTTTACTGATTCAAGTCGATTCATTTTATTAACCATTTCCTGTTCCTTAGTTATGTAACCTGCATACTTCATATTGATTTCTGCAATTTTTGCAGCTTCTTGATCAACTTGTGCAATGTCTTTGTCTACTTCAGGAAGAGCAGCTCGTAAATCATCCAATGATATATTTGGACGTCCAAGTATGGATTCTAATCTTACTTTTTGCTTCAGTGGAGATGAATTTTTGCTTGCTAATAGACCATTAATTTGGTCAGGAGAAACGCTTGTTTTTTCTAATATTCTACGGACGGAAGTAACGTCAGCTTGCTTTTTTTCTACTCTTTCTAATCTATCTTCTAGATTGTTCATTCCTATTTTTGCAGCTAAAGGAGTTAATCTTAAATCTGCATTATCTTGTCTTAGTAGAATTCTATATTCTGCTCTTGAAGTGAACATTCTATATGGTTCGTCCGTACCTTTATTTACTAAATCATCTATAAGGACACCAATATATGCCTCACTTCTTTTTAGAATAAATGGATCTTGTTCATTTATTGCAAGGTGAGCATTAATACCTGCCATTAATCCTTGAGAACCGGCTTCTTCATAACCAGTTGTTCCATTAATTTGCCCTGCAAAAAATAGATTTTTGATCAACTTAGTTTCTAAGGATAATTGCAATTGTACAGGAGGAAAGAAATCATACTCTATGGCATAGCCTGGACGGAACATTTTGGCATTTTCAAAGCCTCTTATTTTTCTAATTGCACGGTATTGAACGTCTTCTGGTAAGGAAGATGAAAATCCATTGACATAGATTTCACAGGTGTTCCAACCTTCAGGTTCAACAAACAATTGATGCTGATCCTTATCTGAAAATCGATTGATTTTGTCTTCTATTGAAGGACAATATCTTGGTCCAAGGCCTCTTATTCGACCGTTGAACATAGGAGATTTATGAAATCCTTCTTTGAGGACTTCGTGTACATCCGTATTCGTATAAGTAATATGACAAGGACGTTGTTTTGTTGGTTTTTTGGTATCAGTATAACTAAAACCAGTAATCTCATCGTCGCCAGGTTGCTCTTCCATAGCATCCCAATCCAGTGATCTTCCATCAATTCTTGCTGGTGTACCTGTTTTCATACGACCTGCCTCAAAACCTAATTCTTTAAGTTGTTCTGTTATTCCAGTACTTGCTCTTTCTCCTGCTCTACCACCACCAAACGTTTTTTCTCCTATATGAATAAGTCCATTTAAGAATGTACCATTAGTTAGGATAACAGATTTTCCTGGAATTTCCAGACCAATACCTGTTTTTACACCTTTTGCAATACCATCTTTTACCACTATTCCAGTCACCATTTCTTGCCAAAAGTCAATTAATGGATTTTGTTCTAGCATTTCTCTCCATTTTAGAGCGAAAAGCATTCTATCACTTTGAGCACGAGGACTCCACATTGCTGGACCTTTGGATTTGTTCAGCATTCGGAATTGAATCATTGTTTGATCTGTAACAATAGCGGAATAACCACCTAATGCATCAATCTCTCTCACAATTTGGCCTTTTGCCACACCACCCATTGCTGGATTACAGCTCATCTGAGCAATGGTATTCATATTCATAGTGGCAAGTAATACGCGCGAACCCATGTTTGCAGCTGCTACTGCAGCCTCGCATCCGGCATGTCCTGCCCCAACAACAATTACATCATATTCTGGAAACATAGCACAAAATTAGTAAACCCTATTCAATTTTGGGCCCCCGAGCCCATAAAAAAACATATTTAAAAAATCCGTATAAATAACTCTAATTCAAGGAAATGGTAGGAATCATGGAGATGTTATTGTTAAATAGTAACTCCTCATAATTATAATCCATAAAACGAGTAAGTGGTAAGGAATCAATTAGTGATATCAACTCCATCTCTGTTTCTGACTTAAATATTGCCCAAAGCCTTGTTCTCTCTTGGTTCAAGCTGTAGCTAACCAGTTTACCATCCACAAAATACTGGTTGATGAGATTCCTTTGTTCAGGAATCAACGTCATGAACTCCATATCATCTGGATAGAGTAAATCAAATTCGACCATATATATTTTCTCCTCATTCATTATCAAATGCAACGAAATTATAGATAAAACGGTTCTCCAAAGTTAGTGATGTAGGCGACTTAAATGTTAATTCTATTTCTAAATTATGTGTTGGTTGTGCTATCAAATCTTTCACATCACTTAGTGTTCCAAAGAGTTGTAAAGGTCCATTATGGTTCAACGGAATATTTTCTTGAAAGTAAATTTCTCTTGTATCAAATTCGCCTGTTGGGTCAACTAGATTAACTGCTACACGAAGAATATTGCTATAATCGTTCGATTCAAAACGACCAATAAATTCACCTGTACTTGAAGTTACACTAATAATTTGATCGGCAGTAAGCCCGTTTTGAGCAGCCGCAGCCTCGAAAGTACTTGGTAAATTTTCAATTACGAAAATATGAGTCAAGATGTTATCCAGCCCTGACGGAACATTAAACTGGGTTTCATGTGTAAAAGAAAATGCTTCATCTGCTCCATTTCTACATGAAGCAATGGATAGAAGTGCAATGCTTAAAATAATTAGATATCTCATATATTTGTTAACGAAGTTCTGCACATTTTATGCATTAAAAAATGTAAAATTATTGCAAAACATCAAAGAGGTGACTATCTTTCGTGTAAAAAATCAATTATGGGAGAACAACGTGTTTCCAAATTAACAGACAAGAAACAAATGGACAAGTTTGTTTCGGCGCTATTAAAGGATGTTCAGGCACTGGAATATATGTTAGAGAAAGACATGTTTGATAAAGGAGTGACAAGAATAGGAGCTGAACAAGAAATGGTGTTAGTTGATAAAAAAGATTTTAGGGCGGCTCCTAAAGCTATGGAAGCTCTTGAATTATTAAAAGATTGTGATTGGTGTGAAACCGAGATTGCCAAGTTTAATCTAGAAACGAATCTCCAACCACGTGTTTTGGAAGGTTCTTGTTTTTCTGATTTAGAGAAAGAGAATAGAGAAAAGTTAGTAGAGATAGAAAATAGAATTCAGGAACTAGGATTGAATATTGTATTAACTGGAATTCTGCCGACTTTCGTAAAGTCCGATTTAGATATTGAAAATTTAACGCCAAAAAAGCGCTATAAAGCTTTAGTAGAAGCGATAAATGAGCAGTTAAATGGACGTAAATATGAATTGAGAATTAAGGGAATTGATGAACTAAGAATTACGCACGATTCTCCATTGATAGAAGCATGTAATACAAGTTTTCAGGTGCATCTTCAGATAGAACCGGATGACTTCGTGAAGATGTATAATATAGCACAAGCAATCACTGGTCCAGTGTTGGCAATTGCAGCAAATTCTCCTTTAGTTTTTGGGAAAAAATTATGGCACGAATCTAGAATTGCTATGTTTCAGCAGTCTATTGATACGCGTTCCTCACATAATCACATCAGGGATAAATCTCCTCGAGTAAGTTTTGGTAATCGCTGGTTAAAAGATTCTATAATGGAGATTTATCGAGAAGATATTTCCCGATTTAGAGTGCTTTTAAGTGCAGATATTGATGAGGATTCTATTGATACATTGAAGAAAGGAAAGGTGCCAAAACTAAGAGCTCTTCAAGTTCATAATTCAACTGTTTATAGATGGAATCGACCTTGTTATGGCGTAAGTGATAACGGGAAACCTCACCTGAGAATAGAAAATAGAGTTTTTGGTGCTGGACCCACTATCAAGGATGAATTGGCGAATGCGGTATTCTGGATAGGATTGATGTTAGGAATGGCTGAAAAATATGATGATATTACGAAAGAATTATCTTTTGAAGATGCACATGATAATTTTGAAAAGGCGGCGCGATTTGGTATAGATACTACATTTAGTTGGATAGGAGATAAGAAAATTTCAGCTACAGATTTGATATTAAGTGAATTAATTCCTTTGGCAAGGAAGGGACTTACGTCCAAAGGGGTGGATAAGAAAGATATCGATTTTTATTTAGGCATTATAGAGCAGCGAGCAAAATTGCATATGAATGGTGCAAGATGGATATTGAGATCATATATGAAACTTAAGGGTAAGGCGAGTCAGGATGAGGTCCTTTCTACAATAACTAACTGTATGGTTGAAAATCAAAAGACTTCAAAACCACTTCATGAATGGGATATGCCAGAGATGACAGATTTGAAATCCTATAACCCTAGAACATTAAAAGTTTCTGGATTCATGGAAACAGATTTATTTACAGTTAGAAGTGAAGATCTTATTGAACTGGTTGCAGAAATGATGGATTGGAAACGAATTCGGTATACGCCGGTAGAAAATAAAGATGGTTCACTTGCAGGATTAGTGACTTCCAGGACTTTGCTTAGACATTTTATTCGAACAAATAATAGTGAGCTGAAAAAGTTTACGGCAGTAGAAGAGATCATGATTAAAGATCCTGTTTCTATTGGTCCAAGAGAAACGATAATGGATGCAATGAAGATAATGAAAGAAAGGAATATTGGTTGTTTACCTGTGGTTGATGGAAATGAATTAGTTGGTATAATAACAGAGCAAGATTTCTTAACGATATCGAGAAGTTTACTTGAAAGAGAATAAGACTCTCGACATTTTATTATTCAGAATACCTATTTTAGCGGAAAATTAAATCATGTGCGGAATTGGTCTTCATGCTTCTTTGACAAAGCAACTTCATGTTGGAGAGTTAAAGGAATATATGGCGTGTATTCTGCACAGAGGTCCAGATGCACAACACATTCTCCAATTAAAAGATAATCTACTTCTTGCATCAAATCGCTTAGCTATAATAGATAAAGATGAAAGGTCAGATCAGCCGATGACCTATAAAGAATTAACCATTTCTTTCAATGGGGCGATTTATAATTATAAAGAATTAAGAGAAGCCTTAGAAGAGAAAGGTCATCATTTTAAAACAGAATCTGATACAGAAGTTATTCTACATATGTATGAAGAATTCGGTACGGAATGTTTGCATAAATTAAATGGCATGTGGGCATTTATTATTTATGATGCTACAAAGAAGATTTTATTTGGAGCTAGAGATCGTTTTTCAATTAAGCCTTTTTATTATTATCATAATTCAGAGGATTTTTATGTTGCATCAGAAATAAAACAATTCAAAGAGATTGCTGAAATAAATCTTTCATATAATCAGAAGAAAATAGTGGAATTTCTCCAAAGTGGAGGATTTAAAAATAATGATTATAAGACCTTTTATAATGAAATTTTCCAATTGGAAGGAGGGACTTATATGTTATTTAATTTGGAAGATTTCACGAAGCAATTATATCGTTATTATACGTTTGAAGATGATGGTGAAAAGGGATTAAGTGAGGAAGAGGAATTAAGAGAACTTGTTCATGATTCGGTTCAATTAAGGAAGCGAGCTGATATGAAAGGTGGAGTGACTTTGTCAGGTGGAGTAGATAGCTCCGTATTAGGAATGGTCGCATATAAAAGAGAGGAATTTAATTCGTATTCTTATATAGAATTAAAAGAAAAGGAATTAAATGAGGAGCGGTTCATAAGTGCATTTTTAGATAAATACCCGCATACAAATCAGCAGGTTGTTATGCCGGAGCAGATAGCAGGATTGATAAAAGAGTGTATATATTATCAGGATGAACCTCCGGCATCATTAAGTGTAGTTGCACAATTTTTGGTTTATAAATTAGCGAGAGAAAAGGGAGAAAAGGTGATGATAAGTGGGCAAGGGGCGGATGAAATATTCGGTGGATATCCTAGGTTTTTTAGATATATTCCGAAGCTAAGTATATTGTTTAATTTCAGAAACACGTTTCTATTAATTAAATCCTTAAAGAAAAAAAGAATTGATCCGGGAGAGTCTATTTTTATTTATAATATTCCAGGCGTTCCAAATCTTAATTCGAGTAAAGAATATTCT
>CAZSKA010000194.1:0-7708 GCA_964607315.1 uncultured Saprospiraceae bacterium
CCTCAGAACTTTTGCTTGAAGTTCCTATGAAACCAAGCAAAGAACACATGGAAACATCGGTAGAATTGATTGGATTAAACAAACCTGAATTTCAAGTTATTTTTAAAAACTGGAAAACGGAAGATTCAAGTAATACCGAATTAGGAAGTGATTATCCCAACCAGATACTATTTAAACATATTTCAGACAAGAAAACAGTCTGGGTTTCACTTCTTGAAGAAACATTATTTGTCGAATTCCTATATGACTGTACTGTTAAAAAAACGGAAGATTGGGTAATTAATGCAAATCATAAACTTAGACAAAGCTATGGCTTAAATAAGACACCAACGTTTAAAGTTTTATCCAGAAACAAAGGTGATTTTGTTACAAATGAAGTACGATTTGACGACATAGGAATTGATATCGATTCGAATTACAATGATGATTTTAAAGATGTGGATATAAACATTCAAAGATCCTTTGAAACCTTGGGTTCTGGATTAATCTTATTTTATGGTGTACCCGGAACAGGTAAAACATCTTACATTAAAAATCTTATTGCGAAACACCCAGATTCAAACTTCATATTTGTTCAAAATGAATTTATCAAGAATTTACTAGAACCAGATTTCATTTCTTTTCTTTTAAAACAGAGAAATTCAATATTAATAATAGAAGACGCTGAAAAAGTGCTTACTACAAGAACTCACTTGAAAGATGATTCCTTTGTTTCTACGATACTTCAACTGACAGACGGTCTATTTTCTGATTATTTAAATATTAAAATAATCTGCACGTTTAATATTAGCCTGTCAAAAATTGATTCCGCACTTCTAAGAAAAGGAAGAATGATTGCTAAATATGAGTTTAAGCCATTAGCGAAAAACAAGACCAAATTACTCCTAAATAAATTAGGAATAGAAGATTCGAATGATGAGCTAACCATCTCTGAAATATTCAATTATAACAAGCCAGACTACAAAGAAGTTATACCTAAAAAAATAGGGTTTTAAAACACAAGCTATGATTCTATGGAAGCGTTAAATGGATGTTTCTCCTTTTTAAAAATTTTCTAAATTTAAGCAAAACAAGAATATTCTAAATCAATAAAAATATTAGACGATATAGAAGCTTCAGCAAAATGACTTAGTAAAGCAAAATGAAAAAAACTTTGGGCTTAAAGCCCAAAAAAAATACACCAATAAGTCTTTAAATCAAATTCACTAGCTAACTATCCCCTAACAAATCAGCACCTCTATCCTCTCTAAATAAGTGCCACTAGAAAGGATACGAACTCAAGGAGTAACCTAGAATCATTTCTAATAAAAAGTAGACAAAAATCCAGACTAATAGAATAGAAATAACATTCAGTTTTATCCCTACTCTTGTCATATCAGGTATGGTGAGAAGACCGGACCCAAACACCACAGCATTAGGAGGTGTTGCAACAGGCAACATGAAAGCACATGAAGCAGCTATGGTCGCTGAAATCATGAGTAAGAATGGATGTACATTTATACTTTGAGCGATTGGTGCTAGTATCGGTAAGAGCATTGCTGTAGTTGCTAAATTAGATGTAATCTCTGTCAAGAAATTCACACTTACGATCAGTACAAGAATTAACGCTATTGTTGGAAGTTGATCAAGTAGAACAAATTTACCTCCTATCCACTCCGCTAAACCAGTTTGTGCAAATCCTAATGCTAATGCCATGCCGCCACCGAAAAGAATAAGAACACCCCATGGCATTTTCACTGCTTCTTTCCAGTTAAGAATATTTCCTTCTCGTTCACTAGATGGTATGATACATAATGCAAGCCCAGCTACCATAGCTATAATAGCATCATCCAGATTAGGAATGTAGTTCTGCAACCATTGTCTTAGAATGAGCATCAAAGCTGCCAATCCAAATATAATTGCAACAACAATTTCACCTTTTTTCATTGGCCCAAGCTCTGACCTTAACCTTAGAATTTCTGCTCTTCCACCTGGAAATTCTTTAAGCTTCAATCTAAATGCAAATCTGGTCATGTAGATCCAAGCAATACCTAAGAGAAGTAGAGAAATAGGAAGTCCTATACTCAACCATTGGGCAAAGCTTATCTCCACATCATATGTTTCTTTTATAATACCCGCAAACACTAGATTCGGCGGCGTCCCAAATAATGTGGCGATTCCTCCTATAGAAGCACTATATGCTATAGAAAGCATAAGCATTTTTCCGAAAATCTTATTTTCATTTTCTTCTGTATGGGGATTGTCTTTAAGTTGTTTGATTATTGCAAGACCAATAGGAAGCATCATTACACTAGTAGCAGTATTAGAAATCCACATGGACATAAATGCAGTAGCTAGCATAAAACCTAACACAATGCGGGGAATACTTGTCCCAACTAATGCAATTATATTTAGCGCAATACGTTTATGTAGATTCCATTTTTCAATCGCAATAGCCAAAAAGAATCCTCCCATATAGAGGAAAATATACTTATGCCCATAGGAGGCTGTGGTATCAGATAAACTTAATGCTTCAGAAAGTGGAAAGAGCACAATGGGCAATAAAGCAGTTACGGCTATATCGGTAACTTCAAAAATCCACCAAAGTGCGATAAGAAAGGTTGCGGCTAATACAGCAACACCAGCGTCAGAAAGTCCTTCTGGCTTAAAAAACAAAAGAATCAACAAATAGCCTATTGGCCCTAAAACAGCACTAATCTTTTTCATCTCTTTACTGATAATTGCGTTATTTTTAAATAAAGATACTGGAATACCAATTGCAAGCAAAGTAAATACTAAATCTGAGTACTCTTTTTTCAGAGATTAAAATACACATTGTGCCGAATAACCTATCTTATCCCCTACCTAATACCCTTATCTTAAAGAAAAGATGAACAGAAGATAGATTCTTATATATTATCTTAATCTTCTTTTTCTTTGGGCTTAAGCCCAAAGTCGTTTAAAAAGGCATAATGACTTAATAAGAGGCATTTGTTTCCATGCAACCATTTTTTCGTGCATTTAGAATATCAAGTCAATCGCATGTAGTATCATAATTGATAAAGATTCATATAATCTACATCAAAGCTAATCACAGCATGATAGTGAGTTTGATCTCGCTTATCACTACAAAATCACAGCATGATCCTCTTACATTTAGATTAACTACATAGAGTATAAACCGCATTTTAAATCGAGTACTTTTACTCTTATATAGCACAATAGTTTATCATAATTTTGGATAACACTTAGATAAAAGTTAAGGTTATAAGTAATTCTTCTAAAAACATTAATACTGTAATTTACTCAAATGATTACTTGACCATAGCTAATTATTATGGCAAACCCAATGGATGCTACATTAAAAATCAGCTCCATAAAAATGTTTTTAAAACTCTATTAAAATCTAGGAAAATGAGCGTATTAGAATTATTCAATTGCAATGTAATGATTGTCAACAAAACAGGTAACACATTACAATTATATGGAACTCCAGAGAATACTCATGGAGACTATTTAACTTCACCTCCAGATCAAATCTCTGCAGGAAATTCTGCGAGTTTCACCTTAAAACACACAAATTGGAGTCCGTTCGGAACTGAAGGATCATGTCAATATACATGTCCAGGAACAAATGGAATAGCATTGATTAAATTCTCTTACCAATGTCCATCAGGAACAGGATTAAATGCTGCTGATGCACTAATAATTCAAGGTACTGGAGTAAGTACTCAAATGATTCCTAATCCTTTACCAGAATCAGGTCATCCAGTAAATGTCCAGTTTACTGTGTTTAATTAAAAGTTATACCCCTTAATGAAAATAATAAAGTAAGTAATAATGAAAAAAATAAAAACGCCACCTTATATACGTTCTAGTAATCCTGCATTGGCAAAATGGCAATCAGCTGTAGCTAAAGTTGCAAGAGATATTATCAAAAAAGAAAATCCAAATCTTGGACGTACTGAAATTAATCAATTAGTTCAGACTCATCCTATGGTTTTAGGTACGAATTTGCACATTGATGAAGCAAGTAAAGAAGGAAGGCAACTCACTAAAGAACACATCAAATCATATCTTCCTTCTTCTGCTCAAAAGTTAGATTTTCATCCAGTTGTGCATTCTTTCTTATCCCAAGAATTTTATAAAAACGTAAATAAACCTAAAACATCTGTAGATCTTTTAGGACTAGATGGCCCAATAGAATTTCCAGACAGTGATTACGCTTATATTCAATGGGCAAACTGTGTTAGAATCTGGGGAGAATATGGTAATCCATCCCCAAGTCCATATGTTGATATAGACAAGAACGGCGGGCCTTCCAGCGATTTTGGAGTTTTCACAATTCCTGAGAATTCTAAAATAGTCATTCTAGGTGATTTTGGAACAGGATTGAATGATGCAACTACTATGCTTATTGCCATCATGCAACAAATCAAACCTGATTTTATCATCCATCTTGGAGACATCTATTATGCTGGAACTGAAGATGAATGCGAAAGTTATGTTGAGACTTTCGATAAAGCCTTTGCCGCTGCTGGTAAAAAAATACCCGTATTCTCCATTCCTGGAAATCATGAATACTATGCAGGTGGTTGGGGATTCTATAAGTCTGTCATCACTATGAATCAGAAAAATGGATTTTCCAATTATAACCAACAATCCAGTTACTTTTCATTACAAACACAAGACAAAAACTGGCAGTTTCTTGGAATGGACACTGGATATAATTCTATACATAATTTCAACATTGCACACCCTTCTCAGTTGGGAATAAGTTATTCACCTTGGTTAACCTTTAATGAAGCTGCTTGGCATCAGAACAAATTGGAAAACTTTGATGGTAAATCCATTTTACTATCACATCATCAATTGTTTTCTTCTGATTCATTAATTAATAATTCAGAAGGCGTTTATTATAAGACAGGAACTAACAAAAGTAAGCTTGAATATTTGAATGGAAATCTGCTTGCAGTATTCCAACCGTATTTTCGAAAAGTTGCAGCGTGGTTCTGGGGACATGAGCACACACTGAATATTTTTAAAGAGAATCAGTTAAATCTTGCAAAAGCTAGACTCATTGGAAATAGTGGATATGAAGAATGGGCAGGAGAAGATCCTTATAAACCTACTAATTCTCCATATCAAGACCTTACTCCAGCTGTTGAAGTAGGAACTACTTCAGTAGAATGGAAAAACAGTAATTATGATTTCCTAAATCACGGTTTTGCTTGCATTCAACTAAATGGATCTGATGCATCTGTAGATTATTTTCAATATCCCGTTTTTGCACCAAGTGACCCTATTCCTGCTAATCCACCACAAATCATGAAAGTGAATTATAGTGACCCTTGTCTTTAAACCTGCATAATGCAATAGTCATGTGAATTTTTGAATACAAATAAAAACCTCAACCAAAAAATCAAAATATGAATATTAGAAAAGTACAATTCATTTTTAGCTTAATCTTCTTATTGGGCTATATGTTTCTGGTTACAATCATTCTTGTTGTAGAGATAAGTGACACACTTAATATGCAAAAAGGAGAGAATTCCATGATGGGAGAGTTAAAAATCCTTTTAGGGGTTCTAACTGGTGGAGTTGCACAAATTTTAAACTTTTGGTTCAATACAGCTAATAAAATGGATTCTCCTAAAACTGAAAACCTACCAGCTGGAAATGTTACCTAAAGAGTCCTATAACACATAATATGCATAGAAACGGATAAAATGCTGCTCGATTATACATACAGTTTTCTATTCGACTAAATCAAGGAAGGGTTTCATATCAAGCAATTTAATATCATCGCGTTTACGCAATTGTCTGAGGAACCATCCCTTGTGTCCTGCGCCATAGATTATCAACATCCGTTTCCCTTCATATCTGTGCTTTTCAAGTGCTTTTTCAATATTCCAATAATGGGCAATATTGATATTCTCCCAACCACCGAGACCTAGTTCTACATTGAAGAGTTTATTATATACTTGTAAACCGATGTCCTGTATGCTATCATATTCATGCGTGTGAATAAAATAGGGATCATTAACTTTCCCTGTAGCTTCATAAAGAGAGTCTGATAATTGATTCGCAGAAACATATGCTTTCCAATCATCAACTCGTTCGGGATCTTTACTAATCGCTCTTAGTTTCTCACTTCTTTCCTGTGCCATAGGTCTAGTCCAACCAGCTGTAGGGATTATTTCGAAATCCATTTCTTTGGTAAGCGGAAAAACAACATCCACATATTCTGGAAAACGTCTAACTCTAGGTTCAGATATACTATCATCTCGTATAAAACCTTCCATTGCAGCATCCATTCGATCAGGTGGAATTTCTGCAAGGATGTAATCAGGTTTGATATTTCGTATTAACTTTTCTACATAACTGTTATTATAAACACTATCCGTTAAATGTCCACTATGAATAGCGCCTAGTACTAAAACCTCATTTTTTGGTTTTACAAGATTTGATGAATTAGCATTCGGAGAACAGCTTGTCAAAAGTATGAACAGAATGAAAACTGAAAGTTGAGTTATTGTCTTTATCATTTCTATAGTATTAATATCCTTGGTAAGAAGTTTATTTACATGAACATGAAAGCAAGGTACTAAATAAATCAAAGACTTAAAATAAAGATCTAGAAAATGTACTATTTATAATCTTTGGTAGACCATCTGAAAACAATCAAGTACAGACGGTAAACAGCAAGAAATTAACACAATAAAACTAACAATTTCGGAATCTATTGATAACTTAGTTTTATAATATGTGTGATTTCATATGGAAACATCTAATTTCATTCATCTAAATTAAAAATACAATGAAGGTTACAGCTGAGAAAAATGAAAAGATTGCCAACATGAATTTTGCTTCAATCTATCCGCTTTATCTTAATAAACTGGTAAAAAAAGGAAGAACAAAGGAAGAACTAGACGAAGTACTTAGGTGGTTTACAGGATTAGATCAACAAACCCTGGAAACACTAATTGATGAACAAGCTACATATAGCACTCTTTTTCAGCGTTCAAATATACATCCAAATGCACATATGATTAAAGGGGTGGTATGTGGATATAGAATAGAAGAAATAGAAGATGAATTCATCTTATATAAACAATGTAGACAGATGGAAAAACTAATTGATGAATTGGCAAAAGGACGTAAAATGGAGAAAATCCTTCGTCAAGAGAAAAAATAACTTATTTGCTTTTCTAGCATACTAATATTAACAATAGGATACCTATGGATGACCAGAAGAAAGCAATTATCGAAAACTATGTGAATTCATATAATAACTTTGATATATCTGGAATGATCAAAGACTTATCTGATGATATTGTTTTTGAAAACATAGCAAACGGAAATCTAAATTTAAGAACAGAAGGAATTCTGGCGTTCGAAGAGCAAGCCATTGCAGCTAAACAATATTTCACAGTAAGAAAGCAAACTATTGAATCTTGGGATAATCTTGATTCTGGAATTACTATTGCAATATCCTATAAAGCGACTTTAGCTATTGACTTGCCTAATGGATTGAAAGCAGGAGATTCATTGGACATGAAAGGAGAATCTAATTTTGAGTTTAAAAATGGAGTAATAACTCGTATTACAGATAAAAGTTAAATTCTTAGTCACCGTATTCTAATTTAGCTACCCTACTATGTTATTATCCTCATGTATCAAAAATAATCACTAACTTTCCATCGATTTATACTTTTAAGTATTGTAT